>JBBRDW010000064.1:0-25725 GCA_038203525.1 Chitinophagales bacterium
TTCAAAAAGCATTTGCGCTGTATTACCCGCTGCGCATAGCTTCCAGTACATTGCAAGCATTATAAAAGCAAGTAATAATTGTATAATAGCGCCGACCAACGAAACGGCTCTCACCTGTTTAAGACCGTTGCAAAATAACAATGCAACCGCAGTTAATAATGGAACTATAACAAGCAATAATATATTCATCGTTATCGGTTAATCTTTTTATTTTTTTGAACCCAGCATCAGTAATTCTTTTGATCGTTCCTTGCATCGCACTCTTGTACGTTCGGAATATATCTCAGCTTTTCTCACCACATAGACACATAGGTACATAGTTTCACATAGCCTATGTGTTATTCCAATATTTCTATGTGCCTGTGTGGTTCATCTTTGTTCATTTATAATTCAACCGTACAAGAGTGCGACGCAAGTAAAGCTTCATTCATATTCTTCAGCCCGGCCCAAAAACTACTTCCATAAATACATAAACAGGTATGCGATAACCACTATTCCTGAGAAAAAATACAACGCATAATTCTGTACTTTTCCTGATTGCAAACCTTTTATCGTTGCTGAAATTTTTGCTATAATAGTTGCAATCAAATTCATGAATCCATCCACAATATTTTTATCAAACCATGCAGCCGGCCTGCCTATAAGATTAAAAATTATTTTTTTTGTGATGAAGATGTACACTTCATCTATATAGAATTTTTTGTAAGCAGCTTTATATAAACCACCAAACGTAGCAGCAACCTTTTCAGATTTACTGTTTTCTGTTTTATACAGATTTGCCGCAAGTAGTATTCCGCTCAAAGCCAACAATACCGGTGCTATTGAAAAGATAGCATTAATATGCGTTTCGAGTGCAGCACCATCGGAAGTAACGAAACTTGAAAAAGGAACAAGCCCGGCAACAACAGCGAAGACTGCAAGAATAATTAAAGGAATTTTCATTGTTGACGTTCCTTCACTATGTGTGTTATGCAGGTGCGCTTCTTTTTTCCAGAAGATAGAAAAATACAAACGGAACATATAAAAAGCAGTAAGACCGGAAGTGAGCAAAGCAACTCCGTAAATAATTTTATTCGATTCAAATGCGGCAGTTAATATTTCTTCCTTGCTAAAGAAACCTGCAAACGGCGGAATACCTGCGATGGCCAGACACGCAATTAAAAAAGTGATATGCGTGATGGGCATAAACTTTCTTAGTCCGCCCATATCTTTCATTTCATTGCTGTGGACTAAATGTATTACAGCACCTGCGCCAAGAAACAACAATGATTTAAAAAAAGCATGTGTAAATAAATGAAACATTGAAGCCATAAAACCAAGTCCATTCTCGCCGCCATATTTTGAAATGCCAAGGGAAAACATCATATAACCAATCTGTGACATGGTGGAATATGCAAGTACTCTTTTAATATCTGTTTGCGTGCAGGCAATAACAGCAGCAAGCAATGCAGAGAATGCACCAACATAAGTGATGAGATTTAAAACCGCATCATCAAGCGAATAAATGGGAAACAATCTTGCAACAAGATACACGCCTGCAACAACCATTGTTGCGGCATGTATTAGCGCGGAGACAGGGGTTGGGCCTTCCATTGCATCGGGTAACCAGATGTGTAATGGAAACATGGCAGACTTACCTGCACCACCAATAAACACTAAAGTTAAACCCCAGGAAAGTGCTGTTATGCCAAACAATCCCCCTGCGGTGGCACTGATAAATTGTGGTGATTGATGATTGGTTAATCTTTCAATAAGAGTTGGAATATCTAATGTTCCTGCGTTAAAAGAAAGGATGAGAATACCAATTAGGAAACCAAGATCGGCAAAACGTGTTACAATAAATGCCTTCTTGGAAGCAGCTACTGCAGAAGGTTTGTCGAAATAATAACCAATGAGCAAATAGGAAGAAACGCCTACCAATTCCCAGAACATATACGTTTGAAATATATTGGTCGCCACCACCAAACCCAACATTGAAAACGTGAACAGAGAAAGAAAAGCATAGTATGTTGCAAAGCGTTCTTCACCTTTCATATAACCGAGACTAAACACATGCACCATTAAGGAAATGAATGTAACAACTACAAGCATCATAACTGAAATGGGATCTAGAATAATACCCAGATCAATTGAAACATTTGGGGAGAATTGCAGCCATGTATATTTCATAGCGATGATCTGCTGATAAACCCCATTTACTTTTCCATCAACAAAAAAATATTGATAAGCTGTATAAAAAGATAAAACTGTTGAAGCAAGTAAAGTGCCTGTACCAAGAATACCTGAAAATGTTTTTACACTTTTCCTGCCCCATAAACCCAATACTACAAAACATGCCAGTGGCAGCAGCGGTATTAGTGAAACATAAGCATAGTTGGTCATGTAAGGATTATGTTTGCTTGTTATTGTTCATTTATATTCTTCAGTACAAGAGTGCTACGCAAGAAAAGCTTCATGCTTATTCTGTCGTCTGGCTCAAAAAATTAATACTTCATTTCTGCTGCATCTTCCACATCAATTGAATTGTGGCTCCTGTACAAATTAATAATGATCGCTATTGCAACCGCAGCTTCGGCTGCAGCAATTGTAATGATAAAGATGGTAAAAAATATCCCGTCTAATTTCTCCGGAAATAAATATTTATTGAATGCTATGAAATTGATGTTTACACTGTTTAAAATAAGCTCGATGGACATAAGCATGGTAATCATATTCCTGCGTGTAAACAGGCCGTACATGCCGATGAAAAACAGCGCCGTGCTTACAAAAAGAATATGCGTTAAAGGTACTTCACTCATAACTCCTGCGGTTTTGTTTTCATTGCAATAACAATACAACCGATCATTGCAGCAAGCAATAAAATACTTACCACTTCGAAAGGTAAAATGTAACCATGTTCTGTTGTGCTCATCAATTGCGAACCAATGTCAGACACGTTAGCTTTTATTGGTTGTGTACTTGGTTGTTTAAAATCATGTTGCCAGATCAACTGCCATATAAGTCCAAAACCGGCAATCACCGCAATTACTGCAAATTCTTTTCTGATGATAGAAGGTTTTATCATTTCACTTCCTGATTTCTGTGTAAGAAAAATGGAAAAGATTATTAGTACAACAATGCCACCAACATAAACTACAATTTGTACGGCTGCAATAAATTGCATGTCCATCCAGAAATATAAACCTGCAATTCCAATCAAAGAAAATAAAAGCCAGATGGCTGAACGGAAAATTTTTCTTGAACTAACCGCAAGAATTCCGCTTACAAGAATGAAAGCTGAGATAATGTAAAACATAATTGCAGATGCACTCATTATTCTACGCCCTCCCTTATTTTTGAACCTGGATTATTTAATTTCTTTGTAAGCAGGCTGCGGTCAAACACGCTGTGCTCAAAGGTTTGCGCCATTTTTATTGCATCGGTTGGGCATGCTTCTATACATAAATTGCACATGGTACACAACTCCAAATGATATACAAATGTGTCAATCGCTTTTTTCTTTTTGCCTTCAGGTGATATATCAAATTTGGTAATGATTTTTATAGTAGCGTTGGGGCAAGCCAATTCGCAGGCAGTGCAACCGGTGCAGGCGTGTTCATTATTTTCATCATGAATCATTACTACTTCTCCGCGAAAACGTTCGGGTAAAGTTTGCTTAACCTCGGGGTATTGCTGTGTAATTATTTCTTTATGATGCGTAAAATAATAGCCCGTCCGCCGCATACCGGTAAGCAGCGATTTTATTGCACTATAAATATCTTTTATGTAATCTTTTAAAAACAAGTTTTCTAATTTATTTTTTATAGAATTCTTTTTATGAGCCAAGCTGAATTGCTACTATGATTCTTCTCTTGCGTCGCACTCTTTTACATTCTGATTCATTATTCAGCAATCAAAAATGCCAGCCCTCAATTGCAACAACCGTCATCAATAACAAATTAAACAAACTGATCGGCAATAAATATTTCCATTCTAAATTTAATAGCTGATCAATGCGCAAACGCGGAAAAGTCCAGCGGAACCACATGATCACGAAAATTAAGAAAAATACTTTTCCCATAAACCAAACGGACGACGGAATATAATCCATTACATGATTAAAACCTTGCCAGTTGCCAATATGTAAAGGCATCCACCCGCCAAGAAATAAAATAGCGCCAATGCTGCATACGATAAAAATATTTACATACTCCGCAAGAAAGAATAAAGCAAATTTCATCCCTGAATATTCTGTATGAAAACCTGCGGTTAATTCGCTCTCTGCCTCAGCCAAATCAAATGGTGCACGGTTAGTTTCTGCAGTTACCGCAATGATGAAAATAACGAAAGAAATGATTGCCGGAATATGCCCTTTAAATATCCACCAGCCATCACGCTGCGATTCAATAATATCAGAAATCTGCAAACTTCCTGTAAGTACAACTATTGAAAGAACGGCAAAGCCTGCACTCAATTCGTAACTCACAATTTGTGCGCCGCTGCGCATGGCGCCGAGCAAAGAATACTTATTGTTACTTGCCCATCCTGCCATCAAAATGCCAATAACAGAAATAGAAGAAACAGCGGTTACATACAACACGCCAATATTCAGATCCCACATCTGAAATCCTTTGGCAAAAGGGATTGGCGCCATAATGAGCATGGCAACAATCATTACTACAAACGGTGCAAGGTTGAATAAAAATTTATCGGCACCATCGGGTGTAAGTCCTTCCTTCATTACCAGTTTCAACGTATCTGCCGTGGTTTGCAATATACCTTTAAAGCCTACCCTGTTTGGCCCCAAACGTATTTGCATATATGCAGAAACTTTACGCTCCATGAACACCAATACCAAACCTAAAACTGCAAATAATGTTATAACACACACGCCCACAATAACAAATTCAAACAGCATTGCAAGTGTTGAATTGAAGGTATTGTTCAACCAATCGTTTATAGAATTTGTTATGGCTTCCAGTGAGAACATATTTTCATTTTACAATTTTTCGTTTTCAGCTTAATGTTTTGCTCCCGGCTTTTGATCTATTACTAATCGTCCCTTGCATCGCACTCTTGTACGTTCCGAACACCGTGCGACTTTTCTCACCACATAGAAATATAGGCACATCGTTTCACATAGTGGGCTCTATGTGTGTATTCCTATGTTTTTTATGTGCCTATGTGGTTCATAACTACGCTTCGATAAAAGATGAATTATGTATTACAGTACAAGAGTGCGACGCAAGTAAAGCTTCATTCCTATTCTTTTGTTTGGTTCATAATGCCTTTCTGTATTTCAATTTAATGTTACCTATCAATATCCGGTATTACCAGATCAAGCGTACCCATAATAGCTACCAGATCGCCAATCTTATAACCTTTTGCCATGTGATTGAGCGCTGACAAATTTGAAAACCCTGGCGAACGAAACTTAATGCGGTACGGCGTTGTGCCGCCTTCGCTGATAATATACACACCAAACTCGCCACGCGCCGTTTCTATTCTTGTGTAAAATTCTCCTTTGGGCAACTTAAGCACCGCTTTTGTTTTTGCCTGGAAATCGCCTTCGGGAATATTATCTATCAACTGCTCAACGATAGAAAGAGACTGCCGCATTTCGCGGAAACGAACAAGATACCTTGCAAAACAATCGCCGCCTGTTTCTATGATCTCATCGAACTGCAAATCGCTGTAAACCTCGTAGGGATAGAGTTTGCGGATGTCGCAGTTGACGCCGCTGCCTCTTGCTGTAGGGCCGGTACAGCCATAAGAAATGGCATCTTCTTTTGAAAGAATACCAACGCCTTTCATGCGATTTTGAAATATAATATTGCCAGTAACCATTTCATCATACTCATCAATTTTTGATTTGAAAAGCGTGATGAACTCTTTAACGCGGTGCTGAAAATTTGGATGCAAGTCGTACATCACACCGCCGGGCACCATATAGTTCATGGTTAACCTTGCGCCGCAGGTTTCTTCCATTATATCGTTAATGGCTTCGCGTTCCCGAAAGGCATGAAAGAAAGGCGTGAGTGCCCCAACATCCATTGCCATAGCGCCCCACCACAATTGATGCGAAGCAAGTCTTGTAAGTTCATCCATCAACACACGGATCACTTTTGCACGTTGCGGAATCTCAATCTGCAAACCCTTTTCCACACACATGGCGCAACCATGATTGTTGATGTGCGATGAAAGATAATCCATGCGACTGGTAACATATATAAACTGCCTGTAGGTAAGGCTTTCGCACATTTTTTCTATAGAACGGTGAATGTATCCGAGATGTGGTTCAACATTTTTTATCGTCTCACCATTCAATGTAATAATAAGATGCAGCACGCCATGCGTGGAAGGATGTTGCGGCCCCACGTTGATGATGAGATCACCGGCCCCCTCTAAATCTCCCCCAACGGGGGAGACATGAGAACCATCATTTATTATTTCAGTTTGTCTGTACATTATTACTTTTCATTTTCTTTCTCTCCCCTTTGGGAAGAGTTGGAGCGCGACTATCTTTATAATTTTATCATATTTATTGGATCTTCATAATCTTTTCTTAGGGGCCATCCCACCCAATCATCGGTTAAAAACAATCTGCGTAAATCCGGATGATTTTTAAAAACTACACCAAATAAATCATACGCTTCACGTTCATGGAATTCTGCAGTGCGCCATATATCGCTTACTGTTTCTATTTCCGGATTGTTGCGATCGACTTTTGATTTTACAACTATTGTATGCCGGTGTGTTGTAGAAGTTAAATGATACACCATGCTGAAATGTGTTTTCCAATCAACACAGGTAATGCAAAATAAAAAATCAAAATTTAAATTAGCTGTTGTGCGAAGCTGTTGCGCAAATGTTTTGAAAACATTTGGCTCAGCTGAAAGGGTCAACCATTCTGTTCCTTCTTCAAAAGCAGCCGTGGGCAGCAATTCAGCAATCGTTGTTCTTAAATCTTCATTGGTCATTTAGCAATCGGCATTTTAATTCCTATACAATATCTACGTCCTTTTCCACTTTAATTTGTTCCCTGGTATAACCCATTTTTATTTTTTCCTGCAAAGTGATCATTGCGTGTAATAAAGCTTCCGGCCTTGGCGGGCAACCAGCAATGTACACATCAACAGGAATTACATGATCTGCACCTTTAACCACAGAATAGGTGTTATAAAAAAACGGGCCTCCGCTTGTGGCGCAGGCACCCATTGCAATCACATATTTTGGATCGGCCATTTGATCGTATAAGCGTTTTAAAACCGGTGCCATTTTATTAACGATCGTCCCGGCAATTATGATTACATCGGCCTGGCGAGGTGTGGCTCTTGCAACTTCAAAACCAACACGGCTCCAATCGTATTTTGCGGCGGCTGTACTCATCATTTCTATGGCGCAGCAACTGGTGCCGAAAACAAGCGGCCACAAAGAGTTTGAGCGTGCCCAGTTAATTACTTCATCAAGTTTGCTGATAACAATTCCACCACCCGCAGTTGGATGAACTTCACCGGGAAACGGAACCTCCCATTTTGTTTCTGCTACATCCATTTTAATGCGCCTTTTTTATGGGCATATAAAAACCCCATGAATAAAATAAAAAGAAATACCATAGCCTCGCCAAGTGCAGGCATCCCTATTTGCTTTACTACTACTGCCCATGGGTATAAAAAAATAAGTTCAACATCGAAGATTAAAAAAATGAGTGCAAACAAATAATACCCCACATTAAACTGATTCCAGGGGCTCCCATGTGTAGGAACACCACATTCATAAGCCTGACCTTTCTGAGGATTTTTTATTCCCTTAACAAGAAATTTTGCAACTGCAATACCACCGGCCGAAAAGGCCACGGCAGCAAGAATGAGAACAATTAGAGAAGATGCGCCCATATAAATTATTTTCAGCTACAATATAGCAAGTAAATTTATAGCAGTAATAAATTTTACTAACATGGTGTGGGTATTATTTTAAAAACATAGAAACAGCAATTTAACAGGGATAAAAATAATCTGCCCTTTATCATATATAAATAATTATTGGCCCCTCACAGATGCTCTATTGAGCTTTACCTGCCGATCGCCCGGCTACGGTGGTGGGCGCGCACTTGTATTTATAATTAAGAAACTGTTTTACTAAATGCGACAACAAAATTAAAATCAAAATCAGCAGGCAGATAGAAAATAATTACTAACTTTTGCCGCTCAATCACAAATATCATTATGCCATTATGAAAAATTCCCGTCGTCTCTTTCTAAAACATGCAGCTTTGGCCGGTGCCGGAGTATTGGTAACAAAAGCAGGATGGTCTGCACAAAGTTATAACCGAATAATCGGTGCCAATGACAGGGTACGTGTAGGAGTTGTTGGTTTCTCCGACCGCCACAAAGGTTCCCATATTCCCTCGTTCATGAATCATTACAAGGAATTGAATTTTGATGTCGTGGCTGTGTCGGATATATGGAAGCTGAGAAGAGAAGAAGGCGCCGCAATCTGGAAAGAAAAAATGGGGCACGATATTATCGCCTGCCGAAATAACGACGAACTCTACGATAAAAAACTGGCGGATGCCGTATTCATCAGCACCGCAGATTTTCAACATGCCCTTCATACGGTGGAAGCGGTAAAAGCAGGCTGCGATGCCTATGTGGAAAAGCCTTTTGCAGAATCAATGGCAGATAACCGGGCTGCATTAAAGGCAGTAAAAAAAACAGGTAAGATAGTACAGATAGGTTCGCAGAGAAGAAGTGGCGATAATTATCATGCTGCCGATGACTTTATTAAATCTGGCAAGTTTGGCGACATAAAAATGGTTGAATTAACATGGAATGTAAATCAACCCGGCCGCTGGCGCAGACCTTCTGTTGTACCCTTACTAAAAGAAGAAGATACCGACTGGAAACGATATTTAATGAACAGGCCATTCGAGCCATTTGATGTAAGAAAATATTTAGAGTTCCGTTTGTTCTGGCCCTATTCATCCGGGCTTCCGGGACAGTGGATGAGCCATCAGATCGACACCGTGCATTGGTTCAGCGGGTTAAAACATCCCAGAAGTGTAGTGGCAAATGGCGGCATCTACATGTGGAAAGATGGCCGCAAAAACTGGGATACCATCACTGCGGTTTTCGATTACGGCCCGGCCGATGACTTATCATCCGGGTTCCAGGTAACTTTTGCTTCACGCATGGACAACGGCGACGAAAACCCTAAGGAAATATACTATTCCAATGGCGGCGAACTCAATCTTTCTACCAACAAAGTTTCGCCCAATGGCGGCTTAACAAAAGATTTTGCAGCTGCAATGAATTTGCAACCAAATTTACTACCCGAGATCGATCTTTCTTCGGCGGCAAAAGTGGTTACTTCTGCAAATACCGGTGGCGATATGCTCACATCCAATCACGTGCGCAACTGGATGGAATGTGTGCGCAGCCGCAACCAGCCCAATGCCCCTGTGGAAGCGGGTTACAGTCACTCCATCGCAAATCTTATGACCACTGCTTCAGCACATTCGGGCACCAAAGCAACCTTTGATGAAGCTAAACAGGAAGTAATGGTTGGTGGTAAAGTATTTAATGGATAAATGCATAAAAAGATTATTGGCCGGGCCACATAACATTGTGCATCGTTCCTTGCGTCGCACACTTGTACAGTATTAATTCTATCGGCTTTAAACAGCCAGCGAAGCATGAACAAAATGCATCGCTGGTTTTGGCAATCAACTTTGTGCTCTTTGTAAAAATCTTTGCTCCTACTGTAGTAATGGTTTTTCACCCAAAAGCGTACAAAGAAGAACACAAAACTTACCGGTTATTTAAACTATTGTTAATGAAACATCCTTCAAAATATTTTGGGCTTTGCCTTTTCAACATTTTTTTTGTGCTTACTATTTTTGCGCAAAAAAAATCTATCATCAGTGTATTGAGAGATGAAAAGAACAACACAGTTAATGTACTTGTTGGCCAAAAGCCGTTCACCAATTTTATCTATCCAGATTCACTGGAAAAGCCGGTGCTATTTCCAGTTTATGCAGCAGATGATGAACTCATAACAAGAGGTTACCCACTTGCACCCAGAGCAAATGAGCCAACAGATCACCCGCATCATCTCGGCCTGTGGCTCAATTACGAAAATGTGAACGGCCTTGATTTCTGGAATAACTCCTCCGCTATTCCAGCCGAAAAAAAAGCAGCTTATGGCTGGATCAAAACGACGAATATTCTTGAAACAAAAAGCGGCAAAGAAGGCTTATTAACATACAGTGCCAACTGGCAGGATATCAATAAGAATATATTATTAAAAGAGATAACAAGTTTTAATTTTTGCGCTTACCAAAACCTCCGCATCATCGACCGCATTACCACTTTAACTGCTGTACAGGATGTATCCATGCCAGATGTTAAAGATGGCTTTCTAGGTTTACGGGTGGCGCACGAACTCGAACTGCCATCAAACGATGAAAGAGAATTTACCGATGATAAAGGCAATGTAACCAAAGTGAAAGCATCCAATGATGTTACCGGAAATTATATTACGAGCCGTGGTATCAGCGGAGATTCGGCATGGAGCACCCGTGCTGCATGGTGCATGCTCTATGGCAAAAAAGGAGATGATACTATTAGCGTTGCCATTATCGATCATCCAAAAAATATTGGCTATCCTACTTACTGGCATGCCCGTGGTTATGGTTTGTTTGCCGCCAATCCATTAGGACAAAAAATCTTTAGCAAAGGAGCTGAAACACTAAACTATTCTTTAAAAAAAGGTGAATCTGTTACCTTCCGGTTTAGAGTAGCAATTAACGCTGACAATAAAAGATTGAGTAACGATACAGTTGAAATACTGGCAAAAGAGTTTGCTGCACTTTATAAATAGTACTGGTTTTAACCTGCTCAATAAAGCATCCAAACGTACAAGAGTGCGACGCAACAAAAGCTAAATAGTAGTACAATATTCTGGCTCAAAAAAAACTTTATAAGTTTTAACGTGTTGCCAAATAGCTTTTGGTTCAATTGTTTTTAATCAGATAACTTTTTAAAAATTCACATTATGCAAGTTTTACGAATTGGAACGAAAGGAAACGATGTACGTTCCTGGCAAACTTTTCTTACGGGACAGGGTATTTATACCGCTCCGGTAAATGGCGTATTTGATGAAGCAACAAAAGCTGCATCTATAAAATTTCAGGCGGCTAACAACCTTCAACCTGATGGGGTTGTGGGCGATAAATCGATAGGTGCTGCAATGGTGCAGGGTTTTTCTGTTCTTACAGACAGGAGTGATGCTATTACGAGTAAGAACTTTCCCGACAAGCCCTCTTTTAATCCTATGGGCGAAGATAATAAGATTAAAATTTTTGGGAAATTCAGGTACGTATCCAAGCCGTTGGCCAACAACCCCGAAAATATTGAGGTAATTGACGACTGGGTTAAAAAGAATATTGTTCGGGCGGATATACCACAACTGATAAAAATAAAAGGTTCATCGGGCTGTTCATTTCACCGCCTTGCTGCGCCCCAGCTTACAAAACTGTGGAAAGATTGGGAAGCTGCGGGGTTGCTTCACAACGTGCTTACGTTTGATGGTTCTTATGTTGCTCGTTTTATAAGAGGCAGCAGAACAAATTTAAGTCAGCACGCTTATGGTTCTGCATTTGATATAAATGTAGCATGGAATGGTCTTAGGGCAGTTCCGGCTTTGGTAGGCCAAAAAGGCTGTGTGAGGGAACTTGTAAAAATTGCCAATAATAATGGGTTTTACTGGGGTGGCCATTTTACCAGGCTCGATGGAATGCATTTTGAAGTTGCATTTATAAAAAAATAGATTTAGGTTTTATATAGTTACTACAATGCAGCCTTAAAAAATTTCTGTCTCATTTATTTTACCGCAATGTCTTTATAAAAGCCTTAGGCATTTTTTAGAGATTGCGGTATTGTTTTTTTTACCTGAAAAATATATAGGTGCATACCCCACAAAACGCCTTTTGTGAAGATCATAATCCAGTACTTATAAAAAATATTTTATTGAAACGAGAATAGTAATGCTTTTCACCTGTACTTGCAGCTTGCTCCGCCAAGGTGGTGGTCGCACTCTTTTTTCGGCAGGTTATTAATACAGCCTTCGCTTAATAAATGAATATTCAAATCCTGCAGTAAAAACTTCTGAAAAAAATAAGGGCAAAAAGATCATTAGATCCCATTACACCGTATTCATTATTTTTAATGTCAGGTAGAAGTTAAACAAGGCAGGTATGAAAAATAGAATATTTATCGCTTCATCTTCCGAAGCATTGCCATATGCCAAACAATTCAAGTTATTACTTGAGCAGAATCCCCATTTTTTTCCAGTAGTATGGAATGAGCAAGGCGTGGTATTTAAAACTGCACAAACCTACATTGAGTCGCTGGTAAGTGCATTATCAGATTTTGAATATGCAGTAATGATTTTTCATCCCGATGATCTTGGAGAAATTAAAGGCAAAAAGGCAGTTACCACAAGGGATAACGTGGTTTTTGAATATGGTCTGTTTGTGGGCAGGCTCGGCCGGGATCATTGTTATATTGTGCAACCCGAAAATATTCCGCTAAGAATTCCCAGCGACCTTTTTGGTGTTACAAATGCCAATTATCGGTTTCTAAAAACAAAAAATGAAGAGCGCATCAGGCAGTTAATGATGCCGGCAGCCAACCTTATCGCCAACCGCATTGTAGAAGTAAACAAAGAGAAAAAGACGCCACCAAGGAATATACAAATAATAAATACCTACTTACACATGGCATCTACCCAGCTCAAAACCTATAATAAGCTGGAAGAATGCATTAGAAATGGGCGCACTTTACCCGAGGAGATTTTATACTGGAGCGTAGAATCTTCTACCAGCTGGCTTAATTATGAGCAGGAAACCTTTGAAAATGCCAATCAACCATTGGCACTTCTTGCAAGGGAAATTGAAAAAATATCAATTGGCGAAAACATCAACTTTATTAGCCTCGGTTGCGGTTCCGGGGCAAAAGATGTGCTTATTATAAACATGCTTCGGCCAAATGAAAGAGCAGTCGGTTATTTTCCTATCGATCAAAGCTATACCCTGCTCGAAAACGCAATCGAAGAAATACTTGAACGCATCAACGCAGACGATCTTTTTGTAAGAGGCATCAGGGCCGATTTTCGCCAGTTGCATTCCTTTAGCGATGTTTTCAAAAGCCAGACAAGTATAAACCTTTTTTCACTACTTGGCTGTACACTTGGAAACTACGACGAAGTAAGCCTGCTCGATACCGTCAGCGCCTGTATGAACCATGGGGACCTCTTCATACTTGAAGTAGGCAATGTATCGGATGAACTGGCAAAAAAAATAGACGGAGATATTATCGAATCAGAAAAATATGCCGATATAAAACTCCAGGACTTTTTGCTCTCCCCAATAAAACCCTTTGTAAAATCTGTGCAAAGGAACTCGATACAGTTTGTTGCAAATAAAAGTGATGTTACAGTAAGGGACAGTGTACGCGTAATTGTAAGATTTGACAACAAAGAGCTGCCAACCCAACCCCCATTCGATATTGCATTTTCCACCCACTACAACGAAAAAGAACTCAAAAAATTCTTAAGTACACAAAAACTGGAAACCATCTTTACCACCATTCATAAAAAGAATATTTATTTACTCTGCCGCAAAATGGAGGAATAAATGGAAAGTCATTTTTAGGTACCAAGCTTAGACTCAATATTTGGCTTTACTTGCGTCGCACTCTTTTACGTCCGGATACTTTATTGAACTTTGACTTCAGCGAAGATTGAAAATTAAAGCCCGCAAATATTAAATCCATTGCAAGTAAACTGGTCTTCAATAACAATACTAAGTTTTCAGTATTTTCACCGCATGCCGGTAACGCATCCTTACATTCAGCAGCTGATACAGTGGGTAAACCTTGAAGAAAAAGAACAAGTAAAAAGATACAGCATCGATCAGCAGCATACGCTCAAATCCTTAAAAGCAGAGGGTTTGGCGCTGCATCCAATAACGGTTACCCGAAAGAATTTTGGCTATGCAGATTATCCCGAGATCAGTTTCCGTCTCAATTTTCCAACAGAAACCAATTTTTTTAGAGATGGCGCTTCCATAGAATGTTTTATTAACGGTGAAGCGCCTGTTAAAGGAGTATTGATGAGCTTAGACGGCAAAGCAGGCGAGTTCCGGTTATTTGCGCCAGACTTTCCAGATTGGCTTGAAGACAACGGCGTTGGTATCAAGCTGGCACCTGACCAGCGCACCACCACTATCATGAAAACTGTTTTGAATAACCTTGAAAGTAATAAACCCTCCTATGCTTTATTTGAACGATTACATAATAGCGTTAAAACACAAAACAGCACGGTATTATTCAAAGAAATCCCACTCAATTTTCGTAATCAATATTTAAATAACAGCCAGCAAAGGGCAGTAACTGCCATTGTTCATAATGAGGATATCGTTATTGTGCATGGCCCACCCGGCACCGGTAAAACCACAACACTTATCGAAGCAATCTTGCAGCTTATTTATACCGGAGAAAAGGTCTTGGTATCGGCACCCAGCAATGCAGCAGTAGATAATATTGCCAAAGGCCTTATTGCACAAGGTGTTCACATCTTGAGAGTTGGCAATACAAGTAAAGTTGATGAAACAATTTTTCAATATACCCCGGAAGGTAAATTAGCGGGCAGCAAACAACAGAAAGAGATAAAGCAACTAAAAATTCGGGCAGAAGAATTCAGGATGATGGCTTTAAAATATAAGCGAAGTTTTGGTAGCTCGGAACGGGAGCAACGCAATCTATTATTTAAAGAGGTAAAAAATATAAGAACCGAAATAAAAAAACTACATGCATATAACGAAGAAAAACTTTATACCGAAGCTGCCGTAATACTGGGCACACCCATTGGTTTGTATGATGCAAAAATCAATCATATAAAATTCCACACGCTGGTTATTGATGAAGCCGGACAATGTATTGAACCACTAGCCTGGTGTATTTTTCCACTCGCAGAAAAGTACGTATTGGCTGGAGACCATTTACAGTTGCCGCCAACTATTTTAAGTAATGAAGCGGCAAAGCTTGGCCTAAATAAATCCATTTTAGAAGTTAGTATTTCCAACCTCGCCAATATTTTTTTACTCGATACCCAATACAGAATGAGGGCAGCTATTGCCGGCTTCTCAGGTAATTATTTTTATCATGGCTTGTTACAAACCGCCGCCCACTTAACCAATACAGGCCATCATATTTATTTCATAGACACCGCCGGTTCCGGCTATAACGAAATACATGGCAGCGATGGCATCAGCCTGCAAAACGAAGGCGAGCTGTTTATAGTTCAAAAACTGATAGAAACAGAAATACTTGATCCACGAAAGACCGCTTTTATTTCTCCTTACTCCGGCCAGGTTTCCGCAGCAAAAGAAGTATTACCCGCAGGCATGCGTATTAGTACAATAGACAGCTTCCAGGGACAGGAAAAAGAAACCATCATCCTCTCATTAGTACGCAGCAATGATGACGGTGATATTGGCTTCTTAAAAGACTACCGCCGCATGAATGTCGCGATCACAAGGGCCAAAGAAAAACTCTTTGTAATCGGTGACAGCGCCACCATTGCCGCAGATGCATTTTACAATTCCTTCCTCTTGTACATTGAACAATATGGAACCTACAAAACCGTATGGGAGTTTGATATATAAACAACCCACAAAGGCAATACAATCATGTACCCGGCAATGGCTTTTCAATTGAGTTTTTCTTGCAGCTTGCCCTGCCACCGGCGCATAGGCGTCAAGCTAAGGAATACATTTATTGGCCCTACAGCATTGCTACTATTGAGTTTCCGTTGCGTCGCACTCTTGTACTGTTGGTTCCCTCTGCGACTTTCACGAATCAGCCGCTTATCTCTTTGCAAATGAAAGCGAAGATTATTCGGCAACGCATTTATATTTAAACCCTATTACTAAATCCTTATTGCAAGACAACCTAAAACCATTACTGGCAAAAACTTTCAGCGATTTTTGTCAAAAATTAGCTTGAAGCATATGCGCCAACGGCGGCGGTCGCACTCTTGTACGGTTTAATTATATATTCGGCTTTTACCGAAGCGGAGATTCAAAAGGGAGGATTGTAAAACTGTTTGAAACTCCTTCATAAAAGACTTTTTATCTAAGATTATCAGCTATCTCCGGAATCTGACCAGGGAGTTTTCCCTAACCCCGCACCAGAATAAACCATCCCCCGCCCAAGTAACCGCCAGAAAAATCAATTTTAATATTTAGTCATTTACAAAAGATTTTAACTACCTTAAATCTTTAATTTATCTGTAACCCCCGGTAAGCCGAAAACGGGAATTTAGAGTAGGCTTAAAAATGAATCTTAATAAATATTTTTTTATTTCTCTGATGCTCTTATCCGGATGTGCAAAAATTCCTGTCCAAACGGTACAACTTGCCCAGGCAATAACAAGCGAAGGGGAAAGAATGCACAGCATTAACGTCGTGCTTATTGAAAAACTTTTTCAGGAAAAAACAATCCGGATTAATGAGTTTGTTGAAAAGGAATTTGCACCGGCATTCATCAAAAAGTTTGGAGATTCTCTTCCTGCAGATGTGGACTTTTCTGTAGATTTTCCGGACCTGGTAGCCGCAGTTTACCCTGAGATAGAAAAATATAAAGATTCCTTAACGAACATATTGCTTGAGCAAAAGCTAGTGATTTTAAATAAATTAAATAAAGATTTTCAAGTGTACAATTCAGCCGGCATTGAGTTACAAAATTTCTTACGTTCAGGGGCAAAATTAAACCAGGCGCAATCTGCAGCGCTCCAGAATATACAGGTACTTTCAAACAATAAATTAAACTTCGAAAAAATTGATAAGGCAACAAATACATTTATTACAGGCGCAGGCAACATTGGCGAAAAAGCAACAAAATTCTCAGAAATGATTAACTTAATACTAAACTAAAAAAATGGCAAATAGATTTGAACAATTAGCTAAAAATGCAGCGAACCAGACCAAAACCGAGTTTCAGATCAAAGCATCAAGCTTAACAAAATTAACGGATGTTGATATAGCTGATATTATAGAAAAATCTGGTATCAGCGAACACGAAGACCTCGCAAATATCATCGCTATTGTAAAAAACGCAACGGTTTATAATGAGCACACAGCAAAGTCTATTACCAGCATTACTAACGGTGTAAATGCACTGCTTGTTATTGCCAAGAAATTTATTTAGCTACCAAAGAAATATCAACAAGCTCTTAGTTACTCATCACCCGGTCCATGGTTCAAACTAGAAATAAAATGCAAGAAATGCCCTTGAGTCCTGATATCCAGAGCTTCGGCTGGTAAAATTTGCGATTCGCATAATGATAGAAAGAATTTTTTACTTCCTTAAGCATACCATTTTAAGTACAGTCTTTTTTATGAACCAAAAAATGTTTTGCTATTTAGTATTCACTACATAGATTTCTGCACTTTATCATTTTTTTTAGCAACAGGCAAAACCTTTGCCTTGTAATGCTCCATTCTAATAAATATCAAGAGAGAAAATAAAATATTTAGAGAACATTTAGCTTAAAAGAAAACAATGACTGAAGACAAAAAATAATGGCCGTAAAGGAATACTTACGACAATTGACTCCCCCATAGGTTTAGCTGACTTAACTATATTGGTAGTAGAAGCAATACTCGGGATTTCGCTTGCGAATGCAAAACAGGATGATAGCCTTCCTTATGTATTTGTGATGGTTGGTATCTTACTGGTTACCTTTATCATGGCATTCCTAATTGAGTTTAAGCGAGTAAGCCAAAAAGAGAATATTATCCTTCCGGCAAAGGGCAACATGGAATCTCAAAATGAAAAATTTGACTCGGACGTCTTTCTTGCTGCAGCTATGGCTGGCATTGACAACGATGAGGACTTTAAGCTAGCAATGATGAAATTGAGGAATTACTTACAATTCTTGAGAAGCTATGTAACCTTAAAAAATATACTTCGCTGGTAGAGGATGAAAACAAAAAAAGATTTCGATCATTCCGGCGTGTCTGCTAAAACAAATACAGACGCTTTAAAATAGTCAGTTATTTATTTTGATTTATGCTAAAAAATTTTATTTCCAGCGTACTGTTTGAAGCTGGTATTGCTTTGGCTTACGGCAAGCCTTCATTTTACTTCGGCAATGATTTTCCATTTTTAATGAAAGAAGCAAATAACGTTTTTACACATATCAAAATTTTTGAGGCTGATTCTGTAGATGATGTAATAAAAAGAATTCACATAGATAAACTAACACTTTTTTTAATAGCCGCCGAGGCAGTGAATTAATCAGCGATAAGCTAACCCATTCTGTTGTATTATTTGTAAATTAAAACAATATTTAAGCTCGCTGTATTTTGTTACTACGAGTATAAATTAAAAGCAAACCTGCATCTGGCTTCTATTTCGGTAGTGAAAGAAACGAATGCTATCTGCAACATCTGCTCCCATAAATATAAAAGGTAACTTTTAAATGTATTACCCCAAACTTCCTAGGCAGTTGGGCTCCTATTTTCAATCCCTTAAACTTTCCGAAACATTTGCAATACGGGCAAAATATTCCCCACATACTTTACAAAATAAATTACCCGGTAATTTAAACCTCATTTTTTCAACTGTTTATTTGGGGTATGCTTTTTGAACCTTCCTATCTAAATAAATAATTATGACTGTAAAAGAAAAAAAGCAATTTGGAGTGTGGATGGATTTGCACCATGCGACCGTAACTGGCCGGGAAAATGTTAATTCAGGAAAGTTTGTAGTACTTGGGCATATTAAAAACCCTTTAACAGAGCCAAACTCAACAGAAAAAGCAGCCCACAATGCTGAAAGGAGTATGCAGCAAAAATATTTTAAAGAAATAACGGCATTGATGCAAAATGCAGAAGAAGTGCATATTACAGGCACTGGAATAGCACAGGAACAGCTTATACATTTTATGGCAGAAACACCACAATTTAAAAACACTGTTGCTAAAGAAAGCACCTCCAATAAAATGAGCGACGAAAACCTGATAAACTATATCACTGATCAATTTAACTGACAAGACGATTTTTTTCTTAGCATTTTTCCCCACAATATTCTTCTCACGTCGCAATTCAATCAAAATAAAAACATGTCGTCAAAACATCTGTTACTACCCGCATTTGCATCCATTTTAATGTTATTTTCTGCAGGTTGTAAAAAAGAATCAACAGGCAATTTAGTTCCGCAGTTAACTGCTGCACCTGCATCCGAAAACATATCAGGTATTGATAAAAGGCGGAATATCGTAAACCTTGGCCTTGCTGGTGATTTTGCGATCCTTTCAAAATCTGGAATCACAGATGTATACCCATCCTCGGTTACTGGCAATGCAGGCGCCAGCCCAATTACAGGCGCCGCCATACACTTAACCTGCACTGAAGTAGTAGGTATTGTTTACTCAGTTGATGCAGCGGGCCCGCTTCCCTGCACAGTTACCGATGCAACGACGCTCTCCACTGCTGTAAAAAATATGCAAACTGCTTACACAAACGCAGCCGGCAGGTCTAATCCCGATTTCATAGAACTTGGGGCAGGAAATATTGGTGGTAAAACACTTACACCCGGCCTGTACAAATGGTCTACTTCACTTATTATTCCCACAGATGTCACTATTTCTGGCAGTTCTACTGATGTTTGGATATTTCAGGTAGCTGGCACACTTACGATGAGTTCTGCAGTAAAAATTACTCTTGTAGGTGGTGCACTTGCTAAAAATATTTTTTGGCAAACAGCAGGAGCAGTTACATTAGGCACTACCAGCCATTTTGAAGGTACCATTTTAGGAAAGACTGGAATTAATTTGAGAACTGGTGCAACCATTAACGGAAGATTACTTGCACAAACTGCGGTAGCCTTGCAAAAGAACACAGTAATAATTCCGTAAAAAATATTGTAGGTAAAATAAAGGGGGCTGCAGAAAAAATGCAGCCCTTTCATTTTACCATCCGGCAGCATACTTTTTATAATACTAAAGATTTTTTTTGCCAGCACGAAGCCCATTGCTCATCTTTATTTGCAGCTTGCCCCGCTAGGGCGATGGCCCTACTCTTGTATAGTTTAACTTTAAATTGAACTTTTATCTGAGGGTATACTAACAGTGAAGCGGTGGTAGTAAGATCAACATTCAGCCGGACCAAATTCATTATCAGCAAAGACCATCCCGAACCGTCTATTTCATTCGCCAATTACCCGAAAGGAATCCTCCGGGAATTTGGCTGTTAGTGATTCTTCCGGCATCAGGTTTCCTTTAGTATCGAGTTGGATAAATATGAAATTACCCAGGAATGGCATAGGTTTATCAAGCAGTTAACCGATAATATCTTTAATCACGGAAAAATTATAAATCAACCTTGCGTTTACGGGTTACGCATTAAATAATAAATCGATTTTTATAACCTTAAACTTTTCATGTTGATCAAAAATATCTATGGATTCAGGTATGATATCTTAGCAGAAATTGGTTTAAATAAATCAAGTTATTTTAACACCAGTAAAAAGTAATAACCGATTTAAAAACACAACGCATCAGTTCAAACCCAGCAATCAATGATTTTAATTATACAGGTCAAAAAAAGCTTATTCACTCAGATGCTTTAAAAATAGGTACCAAAAGGAAAGATCTCTTTAGTCGAATTATGCTTTTTTCGCACTCGTGTAAAGTTGCATATTTTATTTGTCTTTTATTGAAGCCGAGGTTAAAAAGCAAGCATTGAATTTATCGTCTCAAACTTCCTTTACAAAAGTGCTTTTATTTAAAATTACAGATGCCCTGTGAAAGCATTTTAAAAACGGGTAGTCTAACTTCTTTATCTCGTTGTTCAAAGGTTTACAAAATAACTAATACCAGTTCTAGCTTCGGTATTACAAAATAATCTTTACCAGCAGTTTCCATAGCTGCATAAGACCCATCTGGCACCTTTATGTTTTTAATAAGAAATCAATTTTTCGCGACCTGCCACTAATATACACAACCATTTTCCATAAAGGACAGAACCCTGAAGTGTGCGACGCAACAACCGATGCCATCAGCACTTCAGCCCGGCTCAAAATTATTCTTCCATCCACTGCGTGCTTGTCTTCCTGATGTCTGTGGCTATATTGGCAATAAAATTAAACTGGTCTGCAATGGGCTTAAATTCCGAAAGTTCCTTTTTTGTCGTGCTTTCGAGTATTCCCTGCTGCAACTCGCCGCGTCTTTTTTCTAGCAGTTGCTGCATGCGGTGCTGGATAATGTTGCGGTCTAATACCTCTGAAACCGCATTTAGGGCAGTTGTTTCGGTGATCATCTTTTCCGCATCTTCCAGCCTTGCGACAGTATTACCAATGAGCGGGATAAAATCGTTTGATGCAAATTTTTCAGCAAGCGGTTTTACATAAGAAGACAGCGTGGCGATATGCGAGGTTAGCATGTGATTTAGTACAACAAATTGATGCAGTTCTTTGCTGTTCTTTTGTTTGCGTTTTGGCTCTGATAACATGCGGCTGAATGCATCGGAGAGATTGGCGAGTGCAACAAATGCATTTTTTCTGCTCAGTTTGTAAGCAGTATTATTCACCTGGTTGCCGGTAAATGCCGAAGCGATACTACTGAAATAATTTTTGTTGCTGTTGATCGCTTTCAACATATAATTGCTGATCTGCTCCTGCTCCCATGCGGGTAAAATAATCATGTTGGCGAGAAAGGCAATTACTGAACCAATGGCAGTATCTATTACGCGATCGGTGATGATTATTTCAAATTTCGAACTACTTAGAATATGAAAAAGCAGCAGAATATAAGGCGTCATTAAAATAACGCTGAACATATAATTAGTCCTGAGCAAGCTATAAGTGCCAATCATCAGCAACAGCATAATTGCAAATAGTATTTTGCTATCCCGTATAAAATATAATATGCCAAAGCCGATCATCGCGCCAATGATGGTGCCGAGCAGCCTTTCATAATTTCTTTTTTTAGTAAGGCTGTAAGCGGGTTTAAGAATAACGATGATTGTGAGCAATATCCAATAACTATGTCCAACGGGCAGTAACAAAGAAATGATGAAACCGGTAAGCGTTGCAATACTTGTTCTTAGTGCATGGCGAAAAGTGTTCGATTGTAGGCAAAGGTTATCGGGCAACACTTTCAGGTCAACGGGGTCGTGTGTAATGAATTGCTCATAGTCAATCGTTCCTGCCATTTTTTTTGTTATTTCCTTATGGTAAGTTGTGTATAAATGCAATGTGTGAATACGGCTGGCAATGTCTTCAATACTGTTTAGAATATGCCGCAGGCTGATAAAGCCATCAACATTTTCGGCAGTGCGGCTGGTATCGCGGAACGCATTAAAATATACTTTTGTGCTGTTGATATGCGTGGCCAGTTCGCTTTTCTCTTCCGATGCGTTACCACTTTTTACTGCAATTCCAATCTCGTCCAGTTCGTTGCTCATTTCAACCACTAGTTGATGATATTGTTCCAGCACCTCCTGATCGCCGAAGGTATCATGCAACGCTTTATAGTCGTGGTAAGAACTCATTGTTCTTTCGAACAGATCAACAATATCGGTGAAGATCATCAACAACGTACGGCCGGTGTTCGTCGACTCTTTTATTACGTTCCTGCTTTTGAACAGCAGTTCCCGCACAAGATTTTGTTTTTGATGTACCACAATCTGCTGTTCCAGCATTTCCTGGTAAACCTTATCGTAGTCAATTTTTTTTTCATAGAACATGGCACGTACACGCATATATTCTGCGGTGGAAATGATGCAATCGCCCAAAGCCTGTTGAGCGAGTTTATACGGCCGAAAGCTATAGAGCAACAGGCTTAGCAACATGTACCACAAGCCGCCAGCAAACACATAGCCGGCGTTGATAACAACCTCCCAACCCTCATGATGGCGGCCAATGTTAAGCACCATAATGAGTAAGGCCGAAACCCCAATGGAGTTAACCCTGTTACCATACACCCCAATCATAGAAAACATAAAACAGAAAATAAAAATGAGCAAGCCAAGCAGAAAAGCATGCGAAGCGGCAAAGCCGGTAAGCAATGCCACCATACTGTTGATGATGATGCATGCAAGCATGCCGTTCCTGCGGTGATGGATAGGGCCCGGGTTATCGGTAATGCTCACACTCATTGCGCCGAGTGAGACCACCACTCCTGCCGCAAGCAGGTCAAAATAACTCAGCACAAGCGCAGGCAGCACAATACCGGCTGTCATGCGCACACCCTCGCTCAGGTAATGGCTGTTGATAAAACTTTTATACTCCTTTATATAATCCATTCAGTTGTAAAGATACCGTGTAATAAAAATCACGTGCAGTAATTGAAGGGAAGTTTTTATGAACCCGGCTGCAATGCTGGTGGCATCGCCGGTTGCGTCGCACTCTTGTACGGTTGGATTATGATTGAGCTTTTATCGCAGCAAAGATTGAAATGCAACGATTAAAATACTGACGTCAACACCCTTCTCAAAAGGACTTTTATCCTAAATTAAATATGCCATACGACATGCCTTCAAAAAATGTTGAGAATTCAAAGACGCGCTTTCTTTTTATTTGCATTATACCCGATAATGTTTTTGTAATTTTAGTGCTGCTGTCAATTTTAAAATAGTTTATTATGGATATTGTCAAAGAATTTGACCGAACAGTTGCAATAACAAAAGAACTAGGCAATTATTTTTTTACAGATAATACTAAGCAAAGATTTACCACACTTACTGATTTATTACAAAATTTGCAGAAAAAATGGCAAAATAAAAATATATCCGACGCTGAAGCAACAACAGCGCTTACAAAACTTCAAAGCTATCTTATCATCATTTTTGCTTCATCGTCGCCCGAGGCAGCAAAAATTCTTAATGATAAAGGAAACTCATCGAGTGAAATTATTCAAAAAATTTACAAGGAACTGTTACCGGTAAAGAATAAACCTTCTTTCTACCAAGGAATGTTACCTTATATTGGCAGCCTTATAGGTATTAACCCAAGCGAAAATTCGGTTAAACCGGCAAAGCCAAAAGGCACTGGTCCTAATAAAAAAAATCTAAATCCAGCTAAGAATAAAAATAGCTTCAATATTAAAGATGTTAAAGCTGTAACCATCTTCGAAAAATTATATAATCCAGAAGATGATACAGCCTCAATCTTTGAGAAATTAGATAATTTTAAGGAACAAAGTCCTATGGCAGGTAGTTCTACTAATGTTCCCCCGGCAAAAAAATATAAAAGCAAAGCAAAGCCACCACTGCCTCCTGCCGAAGGAAAAATACTGTACGATATTCCGGGTACAATGGTGGTAAATAAATCTCAAAAATGCATCGTTCGTATCGGCGAAAATGAAGCGATTGTAAGAGACAATGACAACTTCAGTTCAGGCGTGCAAATTGAGAATGTTAAGCTCTCTAATAAAATGCAGGTAGAGCTGATAGATTTATCTGAGCCACCAAAATTCAGGATCAAAACCTTTAGCGCTGCGAAACAATTTTTAGAAGATGATGGTTATACCGAATGGATTTTTACAGTTACCCCGTTAGAGAATGGAACCGTTCCACTTTACCTAAAAGTTTCGGTGATAAAAGTAATAAACGGCGAAGAAGTTCCCCGGGAAATTGTTTTTGAGAAATCAATCAGTATCACTTCAGCCTCCGCAGATAGTCAGGGTTTGGTAACAAACACAGCATCAAATGCTGCACAAACAAAACAGGAAACGCCTGGGTTAAAAGACCTTTCACAGGAAACAAACGTTGTTGAGTTACCAACACCAAAAATATTCATCTCTTATGCCCACAAGGATAAAATTTATTTCGATATTTTTCTGGCCAACTTTCAAAGCCAGTCAGGCTGGGAAATATGGACTGACCACAACATAGAAATAGGTTCAGATTGGTTCACGAGCATCCAGCAATCTATGCAGCAAAGCGATTGTGCGGTGCTCCTCATTAGTTCCGATTTTATCAGTTCAGCATTTATTAAGGAACATGAATTTCAAAAATTTAGCGAGCTTAAAAAAAGCAAACCTGCTTTTATTTTTATGCCCATATTGTTACGTGACTGTGATTTTACGCGTTGGAAAGATCTCTCCAAACTGCAAATGTTTTCAGCCCTTGGCAGCGATTACAATGTGCCTTCCAAAGCAACCCAATTAATGCCTTTCGCAGATATGTGCGCCTTCTTCGACAATGGCCTGCTAAAGCCAAACCCCAATATAGATACCTATTTCAAAAATCTTGTAATGCAGGCTAACAGGCAGTGGATTCAAATTCAAAAACCTGCTTAATTCCCACGTAAAGATTTCTATTCTTTACGCTATTGTTGGCCTGCTAATTGCCATCCCTAAAAGTCTTTTATTTCAAATTCTATTCGCCTTGCGGAAACGCTGGTATAAAGGATTGTTTTTTTGGAGCCAGGCACTAGTTCTTTGTGCGGCTTTACTTGCGTCGCACTCTTGTGCGGTTTAATTATATATTGAGCTTTTATCGTAGCGCAGATTATAGCGGATAAGATGAACGTTTTATGTTGCCAAAGTTCGTGTCTTCACGAATTTTTATCATGTTTTATTCCGGTGCGTGGGGACACGCACCGGGGCATTGGGAATAACGGGGTCTTAAGCTAGCATTATGCTTTACAACTATACACTTAAAGCAGCATAGGGAAG
>JBBRDW010000065.1:0-25573 GCA_038203525.1 Chitinophagales bacterium
CCGAATAATCTTCGCTTTCATTTGCAAGGAAAAAAAGCACCAGAGTCCGGAAAGGCGCAAAGGGAACCAAAAGTACAAGAGTGCGACGCAACGGAAGCTCAATAGTAGTAATACTCTTGGGTCGATAAATGTATTTCTTAGCTTGAGGCATATGCGCCTTGGCGGGGTATGCTGCAACCGGGATGCCATGAAAAGATTGGCTGGTATTATAAGGGATTTGATAGTTGATATTATCTAACAAAATGACGCTTATGCCTGAGAGAAATTACACTTATTATGATTTTACACTAAGCCTTTGCCCGCAATGTTTACGGCGTGTGGATGCAAAAATTGTTTTTGAAGATGGTAATGTTTATATGCTGAAAAATTGCCGTGAACATGGATTTAGTAAAGTACTTATTGCTACAGATATTGAATATTATAAACGCATACGCAATTATAATAAGCCGGGCGAAATGCCTTTGAAATACAACACGAAAACGCATTATGGCTGCCCATACGATTGCGGGCTTTGCCAGGATCATGAACAGCACAGTTGTTTAACGGTTGTGGAAATAACAGACCGGTGTAATCTTAGCTGCCCTACCTGTTATGCCATGAGCAGTCCGCACTATGGCAGGCACCGAACAGTTGAAGAAGTGGAGCGAATGCTGGATATTGTTGTTGATAATGAAGGCCAGCCCGACGTGGTGCAAATAAGCGGCGGCGAACCAACGATACATCCTGATTTTTTTGCTATTCTTGATATTGCCAAAACAAAACCCATTAAACATTTAATGGTAAATACCAACGGCATAAGAATTGCAAAAGATTTTGAATTTGCGAAACAACTGGCAACTTATGCACCCGATTTTGAAATTTATCTGCAATTCGATTCTTTTAAAACTGAAGTTCTGCAACAGTTGCGTGGGAAAGATTTAACTGATGTAAGATTGCAAGCCCTGGAACATTTGAATGCATTGAATCTTTCTACAACGCTGGTGGTTACTTTGCAAAAAGATTTAAATGATGATGAGATTGGAAAGATCATTGATTTTGCTTTGAAGCAGCGCTGTGTAAGAGGCGTAACATTTCAACCGACGCAGATTGCAGGGCGGACTGAAAACTTTGATCCTTCAACAGACAGGATTACCATTACCGATGTTCGCCAGAAAATTTTAGATCAAACAAATATTTTTAATTCGAACGACTTAATCCCGGTGCCATGCAATCCCGATGCATTGGTAATGGGTTATGCACTAAAGCTTGCGGGGCAGGTGTTTCCGCTTACAAGATATATTGATCCTGCTCATTTATTAGATAGCAGCCGTAATACAATTGTGTATGAACAGGATGCTGTTTTGCATGAGCAACTCATCAATATTTTTAGTACCGGTATATCCGTTGACAAAGTTGAAGAAAATATGAAACAATTGCTTTGCTGCCTGCCTCAAATTGAAGCGCCTGGTTTAAATTACGACAACCTTTTCCGCATTATCATCATGCGGTTTATTGATGCTTACGATTTTGATGTGCGCGCCATTAAGAAGAGCTGTGTGCATATCGTGCATAAGGATGGCCGTATCATTCCTTTTGAAACAATGAACTTGTTTTACAGGGATGAAAAGGAAACTTACTTAAAACAGTTGCAACGGGAAAATGATTTTATTTTACATTAAAACCCTCTTTTATGTTTAAAGCAAATTCACCTTTATCAAAAGTGCTAATGATAAATATTGCGATTGCCGTTGTTATTGCTGTTGTTACAGTGATAGGTGACTCCGCGTATAAAGATTTGGTTTTTTATTTTGGCATAGGGGCACTTGTTATTGGTTTAATTGATATACCCCTTGCAATAATTTTATTCATTGCAAACACACCACTGTATGGAAAGGCATTTTTGATTGCTGCCGGTCTCATGTTACTTATAAGCGGCATTAGCTGTGGTAGTGGATTGGTTTTGGATTAGTAAAGAGCAAATATTTTTTTGTATTTGCCGGTTCCTCGGGATATTTTTTTATTCCACAATGATTTTCGATACATTGAATTGCATAAAGCGTGAAATTCTATTAATAATTTCAGCAATTACAAAACCTATTATTATTTTCACAGCATGATTTTACCATATTTAGTGATAGCACCATCAGGAGACAGAGGCAGGGGCGTTTTTGCTACCAGGAATATCCCGGCAAATACCATAATTGAAATTTCTCCGGTAATTGTATTTACAAAAAAAGAAAGAGCCGCTATTGAAGCAACAAAACTGACCAACTACATCTTTGAATGGGGAGCAAGAAGAACCATGGGGTGCCTTGCGCTTGGTTATGTTTCTTTGTATAATCATGAGTACACTTCCAATTGCGAGTACGATATGGATTTTGAGCACGCCCTTATTACGATTAAAACTGTGCGTAAAATTAAAAAGGGCGAAGAACTCTGCGTTAACTACAACGCCGATCCCAATGATAAAACAAAGGTTTGGTTTAAAGCCAAATAAAACCCGGGTGTCGCAATTACCAATATTTATAACCCATCAACTTGGCCAGCTCAACTTTTGCCAGGCATAGCTGGTATTCATATTGCAGCCTTGTAAATTCTGCACGCTGCAGAATATTGCTGGCATTGGTAATTTCAAGATTAGTACCTACTCCATTTTTATACCTGCTTGCCGATAATGCTTCCGCGGCTTTTGCATCTTCAATTTGCCCCGCTGTATTTTTAATGCGTTCCATGTTGCTGTTCACGTCTGTTAGGGCCTGCTGTATATCTTTTATAAAAGTATTGTCAAGGCTTTTTAATGCGAGCTCATTTTGTTTAATTGCAGTTTCTGAAACTTTAATTTCTCTTTTGTTTTTACCCCCATCATATATGGGCAATGTTAATGAAATGCCTGCGCTGTAATTGAAGCGGGGCTCATTTACATTGGGTACATAGCCGTTTCTTAGGCCGGCTCCAGCGCCAATGTTTACACTTGGTTTGTCATTGAGTTTTGTAATAGATAGTACGTTTTTCGCCTGCTGTACCATGTCTTTTGCCAGCACATACTGCATACTGTTTGTCTGCGCATCTGTAAGAGCAGAAACTGCGTCTTTTAGTGTTATGTCAAAATCGAAACTGTTGCCGCCAGAAGTAATATTGCCGGTAGTGTACGAAAGAAGATTCAGTTGTTTTTGCAGGCTGTTTTTTAAATCAACTTTCCTGTTTTCTTCTGCGTCTATACTGGCCTGTACATTGAGTAAATCAATTTTTATAGCGTCTCCGTTTTTTAATTTGCTGTCTATTATTCGCTTATTTTCAGTTAGGTAGCTTAGAACACTATCTTCAATTGCCATGGCTTTTTGCAGGTAAACAATATTGTAGTAAATATTTGTAACCTCGTTGGCCAGCTGGCCTTTTACCGCAGCTACGGTATGTGTTGCATATTGAAGGTCGGCTTTTGCTTTTTCTACATTGGCTTTTAGTTTACCAAAATCGAACAGTAGATAATTGCCGCTTACATTGGCGTTTATGTTGTGCACCGGTACAAACTGAAAATCTACCTTTTCGCCATCTACAGTTAACGGTAACGATATTTTTGGCTGCACAAAATTGTAGCTAACAACGCCATCTACCGTTGGCATTTTTGTTTGGGCTATCTCCAGTTTTTGCTGCGCTGTGGCAATGGTATTTTCTGCTTCTTTTACTTTGGGAAAATAAGAAAACGCCTGGTTTATGAGCGCCTTCAATTCATCGTTCGCCTGCACCTGCGCATGCAGTACACCTGAAATAAAAATGACAGAAGCTATCAGAAATATTTTTTTCATAACGATCTTTTTCTTGTTTATGGTTTTTTATAAAATCTGTTTTTAGCTTTACGCAAACAGTGATAATTTATAAGCTGGATGCACTATTTTTTTAATACCAACTAAGGTTTTTCATAGCATCTTCGTTGCGTCGCAATCCGTTCATCTCTATAACTAATGGCGACTTTTAGCTGCGTGTAACTAAAAAATAATTATTCAGTTAAAGAGCCTGCTGGCTTTTATTGTTCATCTTTTTTAAGAACGTACAAGAGTGCGACGCAACGGAAGCTTAATGCCTGTTCATTTGCCGGGCTCAAAATAATTTTTTTCTGGTTCAATATTTTTCAATGATCAATGAGCTTCCGCAACCGCTGACGCTACAGCTGCTTTGTCTTTTTCTGTTGTTGTTTTTTTCTTTACTCTCAGAAATGCTACGAGTGGAATTACCAGAATAAAGAATATAGTAACCAGACGGAATGTATCGAGATAAGAAAGATAATAAGCCTGTTTATCTACCGCTGCATTTATGACTGCATAAGCTTTTGTGGTGGCGCCTGCAAAATCTGAACCCTGCGCTACAAGGCCTTGGGTAATAGTATTAACGCGGTTGCTAAATTCTGGCGACCCTGCAGTTAAATTGGAAACAAGGTCTGTTCTGTGCTGTGCGTAGTGAAGTGCAATAAAGTTGTTGGCCATAGCAATACCAAAAGCACCACCCAGCTGGCGGGTCATATTATTTAAAGAAATACCGGCAGGATAATCCTTTGGCTGCAAGCCGGCAACCGCCTGGTTAATTAAGGGTAATTGTATAAAACTTAATCCTACGGCACGAAGCGCAAGCGGAAGGAAGAAGTCCCATTTACTTACATCGGGGCTTACGCTGGCACTTAGCCAGCAATAAGCTGCGAAAAATAGAAAACCTAACACTACAAAGGGTATTGGTGACATTCCTTTGCTCATGGTTTTACCAATAACTGGCATCATGAGTACCGTGATCATGGTGGGGGCAAGCAGGGTTAGACCCGTTTCGTAGGGAGAATATCCCAACACTCTTTGAGCAAGAACCGGAAAAACGAATACAGATGTATACAGGCCAAAGCCTGTTACAAAAGTGAATATGGTAGTGAATGCCAGGTTGCGGTTGTTTAATACGCGCAGATTAACTGCTGGTTTTTCTATGGTAAGTTCGTACCATATAAAACTTACCAAACCAATAAAGCCGGTAATGGCCAATAGCCTGATGGTACTGCTGGCAAACCAGTCTTCCGATTCGCCTCTTTCCAATACGTACTGCAAACTGCCAATACCCACTACCAGCAACAGAATTCCATTATAGTCGATCTTCATCCCTTTTTTGTTCCTGCCTTCGCCAGGTTTAACATCGATGAATGTAAAGGCAAGCAGGGTTGCAACAATACCAATAGGGATATTTACCAAAAAGATGAGCGGCCACTGATAATGGTCCATAATATAACCGCCAATTGTAGGCCCCAGCGTTGGGCCGAGAACGATACCCATTCCAAACAAGCCTGCAGCAATGGGTCTGTCTTTTTGATCAAATGCATCGAACAGAATAGCCTGCGAAGTAGATAACAATGCACCGCCGCCAACGCCCTGTACAAACCGCCATAATACAATTTCTACCAGGCTGGTAGATTGGCCGCACAGGTAAGAAGCAATTGTGAAAATTATCATTGACGCGATGTAGTAATTCTTTCTTCCAAAATACTCTGCAAGAAAGCCGGTGAGCGGTATAATTATTACATTGGCGATAGCATAGGATGTAATTACCCAGCTGATGTCTTCGATACTTACGCCAAGGCTGCCACTCATATCTGTTAACGCCACGTTCACAATGGATGTGTCAATCAACTCCATTATTGCGGCTGATACAGTGGTGATTACTATTACAAATTTTGCTATTCCTTTGGCCGACATAAAGGTTATTTAACTGTTATAGTAATCTCGGCACTTAGACCGGCCCTTAAAACATTTTTATATTTTTCAATATTTTTTATTGCAATTTTTACCGGAACACGCTGGGTAACTTTTACAAAATTTCCACTGCTGTTATCGGGGGGTAACAGAGAAAATTTGGCACCTGTGGCGTCACTTAAACTCTCTACTGTTCCTTCAAGTTGCAGGCCGGGGTAGGCGTCCAGGGCAATTTCAACCGGCATGCCCGGATAAAATTTTCTAATCTGTGTTTCTTTAAAATTGGCTACAATCCAGAATGTACGATCGTTAACAATAGAAAACATTGGTGTGCCAGCTTGTACAAACTGACCAACGGTGATATTTTTTTTACCAAGTTTACCAGATTGCGGCGTATATATTTTTGTATAAGAAATTTTAAGTTTTTGTTGCTCAATGGCTGCATTTTTTACTGCGAGTGAAGCTTCTGTTTTTTGTATGGATGCCTGTAATACCGCCAGCCTGCTGCCTGCTGCGCCAAGGTCGCTGTTGCTGTTGCTTACCTGCTGATTTGCCACTTCTAGTGCATACCTGCTGTCTTCGAGTTGTTTTTTAGTAATTGCCTGGTCTGAAAATAAATTCTGGTTGCGTTTGTAATCGTCTTCTGCCTGTTGTTGTTTTACCTGGCTAAGTGTAATATTACCCCTGTTTACTTTCAGGCTTACAGATGCATTGTTTAAGGCAGCTTTCGCATTTAAAATATCAGCTTCTGCTGCTTTATAATCTGCTTGCATCTGCAGCAATTGGGCCTGTAGTTCATCATCGTCCAGTTCTACCGCAAGTTGCCCGGCTTTCACTGAGTCATAATCTGCCACCGCTATCGTTTTTACATAGCCTGAAACCCTTGGCAACACCGGTGTAATCTGGGTATCTACCTGTGCGTTATCGGTGGTCTCATGCGTAAGGGCAAAAGTTATTTTGGTGTACGCAAAATATCCTCCGGCTAACAGCACAATAAGAATAACAATTAAACGCACGGGACTTTTTTTCTTTTTTATTTCCTGTTGTTCCATAATGAGATTTTATCAATTGGTTTTTATTAGATAAGCATGAATCATTTCTTTGATATGTTCGCTTACCCGTTTTATAAATTTGGGATCTTCGTAGGGTATGTGCGAGTCTTCCTTTCCAAATAGTTTGTTGCACATTTTTTTTGATAGCAACACGTGGTTTATCGTTCCAATAACGCTGGCAATAACGAGTGCACTATCTACTTTTTTAAAGGTTCCTTTTTTTATAGCACTATCGATTAATGTTTTTATAGCAGCGGAGTTGGGGTATAGAATATTTACGATTGTATCCTGCAGGTTTTCCCGTTTGCTTAACATGAGCTCCTGGTGAATAATGCGGTGAAACTTTCGGTTGGTAAACAAGCGTGTAACAAAACCTTCAATAATTTTGTCAATCTTTTCTAGGTCTGAAAGCGATTTATCTTTTACAATTTCGTCTATCATGCCTTTGGAATAGGCAGCTTTTTGCGCAACCATGGCTTCGAACAGCTTTTCTTTTGATCCAAAATAATAATTAACCATCGCAACATTTACTTCGGCTTTGGCAGCAAGTTCGCGAATGGAGGTACCCTCGAAACCCCTTTCAGCAAATAGTTCTATGGCATTGTCAATAATGTGATCTTTCTTGTCCGTCAAAGTTGAAATTATTTTTTGAGCCTGCAAATATTAAACATATGTTTGAATTAAACAAACGTTTAATTGATTTTTAAGAAAATTAATATGGAGCTTTTTTGTAGTCAGACTTTGGTAGATATGCGCATCGATATTTGTGCCTCAGGCGGGCACTTGTGCATTTGAAATTTTGGGTAACTGTAAACCAGAATAAAAACCTGTGGTAATGAGGAAATACGAAAGTTCAGCAGCATTACTGGCGAAGAAAGGAATTAGAGCTAAATAAGATCTTATAAAAAACCCGGCTGGTATTATACTTTATTTGCTTAAAAATATTTTTAGTAAGTGCTGTAGACTATGAGGATGCCTACAATCATCATAACACCCATACCAACAAAGAAGAGGATATCTGCAATATCTTCTATACGGCTTTTGTTTTCATTACGAAGTGCCATATAAGAAAGCAATGCTGCTGCAATAAAAATGCAGGTATTGCCGGCAAGTATTTCATCTGCATAAGTACCGATACTCATTTTCATTACGCGGAACAGCGCAATAATTGTTACACAAACACCAGCCATTGTAGTGGCGCCATTGAAAATATGTTCTGCAATTTTTTTACGCTGATAGCTGTTGTTTTTCATAACACCAGATTGATATGATATTTACCGGTAACTGTATTCTACACGTCCTAAAAGGCGTTTTTGTTTATTGTATAGCAGCTCTTTTTGTTTTAAACCATTTGCCAGATAACTATATTGCCAAACCATGTAGTCGGCGGATCCCTGCGGCACCTGGGTAAACTCAATTAGTGTTCCTGCGTCACTATATCCGAACAAATATTCCGGTAATAATCTCTGGGCTCTAATGTTGAAACGCACAATATCTGTAAGCAGGTGTTTGTCATCATAGTAAAAAAAATATTTTTCTGTTGTTGTTCCTTTTTTCTTCCACAGTTCTTCTGCTATATTTCCCTGCTCGTCTTTTAGAAACTCAATTACTGTCGTATCGGTATTGTTTTTGATCAGCAGCATTTTTAAAGGTTGGCTGTTTTCATAGATCCAAATATGGGTCTCGTTCAAATTATTGTTCATGAACACATCTTCTGTAATTGTGCTGATGGAGGTAATATTTCCCCCTTCATATGTATATAAGGTTGTACTCTTTATATTTTGTGTACTGTCTGTGGTTTTGCTGATCTTTTCATTTAAATACAATGATGTAGAAATTGATTTTCCGGTTGACGGGTATGCTGAAGTTGTGGTTATAGTTGACCCGTTACCACTGATTTTTTGCTCCAGTAAAAGATCTTCGGTTGGTTCATTATCTGCTTCATAACTTTTTGCGGATACAAGCTGTATGCGACTGGCCTTTAAAAGCTGGTATTGTTTGTTTATTTGCTGTGTTGTAATTAAATCTGTATAGTAGTACTGTGCCTTACCGATATTTGAAATTACGAGCAGTAAAATAATAGCCACAACTGTTTTCATCTAAAATAATTTTGGGCAAAAGTAAAGTGTGCAGGTTATTAACGGTAAAAGATGTTCCAAAGTATATCCTAAAAAAGGCAGACGGGCAGTTATTTTAACTAATTTGATAAGGCTTGCAATTGATATACCTTAATCATTTGGATGATAGTATTTTTTCGTTGCATCTTTGTTTTAAAAATAAAATGATGGACAGTAAAGCTGTGGCTTTTATGCGACTGGTTAATATAATGGACGAGTTGAGATTGCAATGCCCGTGGGATAGAAAGCAAACCATACATACACTGCGTCATCTAACCATAGAAGAAACCTATGAACTTGCGGATGGCATTATTAATGAAGACTGGCCCAACATAAAAGAAGAGCTTGGCGATATTTTGCTTCATATTATTTTCTATGCAAAAATTGGCACCGAGCAACAGAAATTTACACTTGAAGAAGTAATAGATGCTGTTTGCGAAAAGCTTATTATAAGGCACCCCCATATTTACGGCGATACCAAGGTAAATGATGAAGAAGATGTAAAACGCAATTGGGAAGCCATAAAAATGAAACAGGGAAAAAAATCTTTATTGGAAGGCGTGCCGGTTTCTTTGCCAGCGGTAGTTAAAGCCACACGCATACAGGAAAAAGTAAAGCAGGTTGGTTTTGAGTGGGAAAATATGGAAGACGTATGGAAAAAAGTAGAAGAAGAGATAGAAGAACTGAAAGAAGCGATTAAAGAAAACAACACCGGAAATATTGAAGAGGAATTTGGCGACGTGCTTTTCAGCCTCATAAACTATGCACGGTTTTTGCAGGTAGATGCAGAGGCAGCACTAGAAAAAGTGAACAGGAAGTTTATGAACCGGTTTACCAGAATGGAAACCGCTGCCGCTGCGCAGGGCCGCAAACTTACCGAAATGGAACTAGCTGAAATGGATGATTTATGGAACCGCATTAAATTGGAAATGCGTGAAAAAAAGCTATAAGAATTTTTTGGGCCCGGCAATGGGTCCTTTTATTTTACTTCTGTTGCGTCGCACGCTTGTACACTATACCTTTATGGAGCAGGCGGCTGTGTTGAGCGAAACATCGAAAGCGTTATAGCCAATTAGCTCAAATAAATGAACAGTATAAAAGAAGAGAAAACCCTTGTTAAAACGGGCTATGGCTGCCCAACGGTATAAAGTTGAAAGGATTGCGACGCAAGGAACGATGCCATAAAAAACAAATGCTGGTATTATAAATTAATTTTATGTTTTTGCATGCCAGGTTGTAAAAAAGGCATTTTTTTAAAATAAAAAAGAAAACCAAATCACTTGATAAGTATCCTGAAAAAATCTGCATACAGGCATGGATATCTGTTTATTGCTGCCGCATGGATATACACGTTATCTTTTTTATTCACCAATTATTTTTCGGCCGATTCAAGCACCGATAAAGTTGCCCGTGAAATAGGCCAGCATATAGAAAGGCAGCGGGATGATTTTAATGAATTAATTTCAGATACTACCATTGTTCACAGCCTTATTACAGACAAACCTTCTGCGAACAAAACAAAGCTTATTGGTGAGCCAATAGGAATTTTTACCTACGCGGTTAATGATATTGGAAATTTCCGCGAGTTATTCTGGAATACCAACACAATGGCTGTTGCTGAAAATGACCTTGTTAAGGCAGATGGGCTTTATGCCGTTACCTATAACAAGAGTGTTTTTGTATTGATAAAAAAATCGTTTGACAGACAAGGCCAAAAATATGCTGTGTTTGGACTTATTCCAGTGCATTGGGAGTATAGGATTGAAGCTAATAGGCTGCTGCACAGCAGTTTTACTGCATCGGACCAGTTTGAAAAGAATTATCAAATATTGGATTACGGAACCGGATCGGCTGTGAAGGACAGCGAAGGCAAGTCGCTTTTTTATGTGCAGAAAAAAAGTGAGACAACCTTTGATCAGCCGGAAAGGTTATCGATTCTTTTAAGGGTGGTTGCTATTATTATACTAATGGTTTTTATAAATGCACTGGCTGCCGGGCTTTCGGCAGAGCGTAATTTTTTAACCGGACTATTATTTTTGGCGTCGGTAGTGGTATCCCTGCGCAGCCTTACCTATTTTTTTGATTTCCCATTCGATTACAGACATCTTGGTTTGTTCGATCCACGTGTTTATGCTTCAAGTGCGCTGCACCCATCTCTTGGGGATTTGCTTATCAATTCAATGTTGCTGTTCTGGCTGATTAGTTTTATTAAATCGAACAGCAAGAGGCTGCCGCTTGTATTTGTAAACGTTAGTGTTCTTATTAAAAAAATTGTTGCTATAGCTGCTTTATTTGTTTTGCCGCTTTTTACCATAGCCTCTGCTGTTTTTTTAAGCAGCCTTGTAAAAGATTCAACTGATAGTCAGCTATCATTTAACGTAACTGATTTTTTCTCACTCCTTAACGGGTATACTCCGGTAAGTTTTATTATTATTTGTTTTTTGGTACTTAGTTATTTCTATATATCCCAGTTTTTGATCAATCTCTCGTACTTGTTACCATTAACGATCTATTGGCGCATAGTAATATTGGTTGCTTTTTCCCTGTTTTTCCTAAGCTTTAAGATTACAGACAACAGCGATATAGGAATGAATTTTACGCTGCTGGCATGGATGATTGTTTTTTATTTTTTTGTGTCGAAGCGTAAATCTGACTTTGCTGACTCGCTTTATGACTCTCCATTTTTTATGCCCTGGAGCATTTTTCTAATGGCTTCAGTAACTGTGTTGCTGATGTATCAGAATCAATCGCTCGAACTGGCAAAAAGAAAGAATATTGCGTATAAGATAAGCAGGCAGAACGACCCCGCTGATGCAAGTATTATCAGTATGGCTATCAGTCAATTTTCTGACTATTATTTAAAGGATAATTTCAATGGGTTTTACGATGAAAACAGTAACTGGCTTCTAAAAAGTAATATAATTAATTCCAACTTCCGCGGGTATCTTAAAAATTTTGATGCCCGTATCTATACTTACGACAGCACCTTTAACCCTTTGTTTAATCAGGATTCTACTACCTACAACGATATAAACGCAATTATTATTAATGAAGGAATACCAGCCAACAAAGAAGGCCTTTTTTACTATGAAAGATCGATAGACCAATTTATATACATTTATCAAAAAACTATTGCCTTAAGTAATAATGGTACCAAAGGTTATTTGTTTCTTATTATTAGGCCTAAAGTATATAAAGAGGAAGAATTAACGCCTCAACTCATAAGAAAGCTTGTTCCAGACGAGGAGTCACCTGGTAGTGGCTATTCTTATGCCGTTTATAACCAGAACCTGCTGGTAAAAAGTTCGGGCAATTATAATTTTATGGATACCGTTTATAGTAAAGACCTTCCAAAATTTGAGTTTGAATTTAAAAATAAAAATGGTTATAGCGAGCTATGGTACAATTCTTCTTCAAATGGGCTCATTGTTATTGCCAAAAAAGATAATTGGTTTGCAGAGTCGGTAGCTTTCTTCGCCTACCTGTTTGTAATTTTTATTATTCTTGTGCTCACCCAGCATTTTGGCCATTTGATATTTAAAACCCGGTTTCACTGGCCCGAAGTAAAAAAGATATTCCACTTTAACATTCGCACGCAGATACAAACGATTATTGTGGGGGTAACGCTGATTTCTTTTGTGGTAATAGGTGTTGTTACCATATCTTTTTTTATAAGCAGTTTTAATGAGAGCAACGAACAAAAGCTGCGCAACAATGCAGCGATTATTGTTAAAGAAATTGAACAACTTGCCAGGGATAAAATTATTTACAGCAATATGTTCAGCACAAAAAATATCGACCTTAACCTTGAACTTGAAAGACGGGTTGTTGAAATTGCAGAAACCTATAATACCGATATTAATTTTTTTGACGTTAACGGCAATTTGCAGGTTTCTTCGCAACGTTATATTTACGATAACCATATTCTAAGTAAAAAAATGAATCCCGGTGCTTATGATGACCTTCATTATAAGCGTTACACGCAGCTTATCCAGAAAGAAAAAGTTGTGGATTTTTCTTTCCTTAATATTTATGAACCCATCAAAAATGACGATGGTTCTACACTTGCCTATCTCAATGTTCCCTATATTAATTCTGAAGACCAGTTAAGCGGGGAAATATCTAGTTTTCTTGTTACGCTTATCAATCTAAATGCACTAATATTTATACTTGCCGGTGCTATAGCTATTTGGGTTACCAGCCACATTACTTCTTCGTTTACGCTCATTGCAAACAAGATGAAAGCTATTAGCTTCAATGGAATAAACGAGGCAATAGAATGGAGGAAAAATGACGAACTTGGTGAGCTGGTGACCGAGTATAACAAGATGGTTAAAAAACTGGCAAACAGTGCCAGAGCCCTTGCCAGGAGCGAACGGGAAGGTGCATGGCGCGAAATGGCACAGCAGGTGGCGCACGAAATAAAGAATCCGCTTACACCAATGAAACTAAGCATACAATACCTGCAGAAAGCGATTCATAACAACCTGCCCAACGTAAAGGAACTTTCCGAAAAAGTGGCTGCAACACTCGTGGAACAAATAGACCAGCTTTCAAATATTGCAAGCGATTTTTCTCAGTTCGCCAATATCTCCAATGTAAAAAAAGAAGTATTCAATATTTCTGACACACTTACTTCCATCACGCGGTTATACCAGGCCGATCCGCGCATAGAAATTATCTATAAAACCGAAGAAGGTAGTTATCTAATTGATGCAGATAAAACACAAATGAACCGTCTGTTTACAAATCTTATAAAGAATGCAACCGAAGCTTACCCCGATGATGAAAAAGCAACCATAGTCATAAACCAGCTTATCAGCAAATCCGAAGTATTAATATCTGTTGAAGACAAAGGCGATGGTATTCCCGATGCAATCAGGCCAAAAATTTTCGCACCCAACTTCACCACCAAAACTTCAGGAACAGGGCTTGGGCTTGCTATTTGCAAAGGCATCGTAGAAAAAGCCGGTGGCCAAATCTGGTTCCAGACAGAGAATGGAAACGGAACTATATTCTATGTTTCACTTCCCTTGGTAAGTAAGTAAGGTTACTTCACCCGCCAGCTAAAAAATACAATTATGGACCCGGCATTTTTTTTATAATCATCTTTCCTTGCGTCGCACTCTTTTACTGTAACAAAAATATCAGCAACTAACCGTCAACAGGTAAGTAGTCTTAAACCAAATTTTTCTAACCATTCCATTTCCTCAACTGCTGCAGCATTGCTTTTATGTCTTTAGGTACTTCTGCTTCCGGCTCGTAATGTTCGCCGTTTAAATCAAATTTGAGTAGAGAAGAATGCAGCGCAAGCCTTGCCATCAAAGGCCTTTCCGCTTCTTCGCTTTTGGCAAGGTTAAATCTTTTCTTGATGGAAGAAAGTAAAACGGGGTCTGCGGTTCCATAATATTCATCGCATACAATGCTGTGGCCAATCTGCTGCATGTGTATTCTTATCTGGTGCGTGCGGCCGGTATGTATTTGAAATTTTACCCAGCTAAATAAACGAAAACGTTCCAGTACTTCATAATCCGTTAAAGAAGGTTTTCCTTTTGCATTAATCACCATTTTGCCATTCTTTCCGGGATGCTCCATAATAGCGGCATCAATAGTTCCTTTATCATCTGCTACTCTGCCGTGCACAAGGCCAACATAAAATTTTGCTACCTCGCGGCCTTCGAATAGTTGAGAAAGCTGTTTGTGCGTTGCTTCATTCTTTGCAAAAACAATTACGCCGCTGGTGCCTTTATCTAAACGGTGAACAGTAAAAATTTCGCCATACTGTTCAATCAGCATGTCTTTTAAAGAAGGCTCAGATTGTTTCCTGTCGGGTATGCTTAGCATACCGGCAGGTTTATTTAAAGCTATAAAATTTTCGTTCTCAAAAATGATTGCTGCTTTCATTGTAGCTAAGAGATATATGAGTGATAAGAGCTAATGAAATGTTGTTTAATAATTAATTCGTTTATCTTTTTCGCATGAATGGTTTATGTAACGATAAGGCTGACTGCTGGTTGCTGAATAATATTATAAAAGTACAAGAGTGCGACGCAAGAAAAGTTTAATAGTAGCAATGCTGCCTGGTCAATAAAATGTATTTTAAAAGCACAGATTTGCATTGCAATCAACGTTGCTTACATTTCTTTTTCTTCTTTTGAATTTTTAGCTCTTACGAAAGACTGGTTCATAAATTTCAGCAAACGAATTTCTCTGTCATTCAGAAAGCGCCATTTGCCGCGGTCAACATTTTTCTTGGTGAGGTTGGCAAACATTACGCGGTCAAGGTTCTTTACATCGTAACCAAGATGCTCGAATATACGGCGCACAATGCGGTTGCGGCCACTGTGAATTTCAATGCCTACAATTGATTTATCCTTACTGTCGGCATAGGCAACAGAGTCTGCATTTACAAAACCATCTTCAAGCGTTACGCCATTGATAATAGAATCAAAATCTTTTTTTGTTAGCGGTTTATCAAGACGCACTTCGTAGATCTTCTTCACCTCAAACGAAGGGTGGGTAAGCTTTTGCGCCAGTTCGCCATCGTTGGTCATTACCAAAACGCCGGTGGTATTTCTGTCCAGTCTTCCAACCGGATAAATGCGTTCTTTGGTAGCTCCTTTTAAAAGATCAAGTACCGTTCTTCTGCCTTCGGGATCTTTTGCAGTAGTTATATAATCTTTGGGTTTATTGAGCAGGATGTAGACCAGGTTTTTTTGCGCATGTATTTCCTTGTCTTTCACAAGCACTTTTTCTGTGCCGGAAACTTTAAAACCCGGTTCAAAAACAATGGAACCATTTACCTGCACTTTACCGGCTTTCACAAGTTCTGCCGCTTCGCGTCTGCCACAAATGCCTGCGTGCGCTATGAATTTATTCAGCGGCATAAGTTCAGATGCTTCTTCCGGATTACCACTTTGAGGCTTTTGTGTTATCTGCTCGTAGGTTTGTTTTACGGGTTTGCCCTGCTTGTATTTTGGGGAATCTTTTTCAAACGATCTTTTGGAGCGCCTGTGTTTTTTATCTGGATCGTTGTCCTGCGCAGCGCCACGTTTAGGTGGGGCAAAGGATTTTTTTACCGGTTCAATTTTAGCGTTTGGATGAAGTGGTTCAGGCTTTTTCGGTTCTTCTTTTTTGGCGCCGGGCACGTTCACAATCATCCGGTACTTTTCCTCATTTCTTTTTCTTTCTTCTGCGGCTTCTTCTCTTGCTGCCCTTTTAAACTGTTTTTTTTCCTGGCGGAATGCTTCTTTTTTCTTAGCGCCGCTCAGCTCTTTGTTTGCAAACTTGTCAAATGCAGATTTTGCCATCTTGTTTTGTTTTGCTGTTTTACAACAGTAGTTATAAATGTGAGTTGTAAGTTTTAAGTTTTAAGTGATAAGTAATGAAACAAGTCCGAAAACTTATAACTTATTACTTACGACTAATTTTTATTCGCCAGCTGCCCGCAAGCTGCTTCAATGTCTTTGCCACGGCTTCTTCTAAGTCTTGCGTTTACACGGTTCTTTTCCAGAAACTCCATAAATTTCTCCGTAACTTCTTCATTCGGTTTCGAAAACTTAAATGCATCTATCGGGTTGTATTCAATAATGTTTACAAGGTCTGCCGGAACCTGCCGGTAAATTTTCATCAATTCTTCTGCATCTTTCAGCGAATCGTTGAAGTTCTGAAAAAGAATGTATTCGAAAGTAATTTCATTGCCCGTTTGTTTATAGAAATAATTTAATGCTTCTACCAGTACGCTGATGTTATTGGCCTCGTTGATCGGCATTATTTCGTTGCGTTTTTTGTCATTCGCTGCATGTAGTGATAAGGCGAGCTTGAACTTTACTTTATCATCGCCCAGCTTCTTTATTTGTTTGGCAACACCAGCGGTAGAAACCGTAATACGTTTCGGACTCATAAACAATCCATCTTCCGCAGTAATTCTTTCAACGGCTTTAAGCACGTTGTGATAATTCATCAGCGGCTCACCCATGCCCATAAACACAATATTCGAAAGTTTTTTATCGTGTACCTTTTCGCTTTGTGCGTTTATTAAAACCACCTGGTCGTAAATCTCATCGTAAGTAAGATTTCTTTTGCGTTCCATATAACCAGTTGCGCAGAACTTACAACTCAAACTACAGCCAATCTGGCTGGAAACACAGGCGGTTTTCCTTAACTCGGTAGGTATTAAAACGCCTTCCACAAAATGGCCGTCAAAAGTCCCGAAACGGCTCTTGATGGTCCCATCTTCACTGTATTGTGTAGCGTTTACGGTTAAGGCCGGCAGATCAAATGATTCAGCCAGTTTTGCCCTTAACTCTTTGCTTACATTGGTCATAGCGTCAAAGCTGTGCGCATGTTTTTGCCACAACCATTCATAAACCTGTTTACTGCGGAATTTTTTTTCGCCTATGCCCAAAAAATACTCATCCAGCTCAGGCAAAGTAAGGTGCCTGATGTTCTTTCGCTCTATTGCTTTCATGCCGCAAAGATAAAATTCAGTTTGAAGTTTGGGGTTTTTAGTTTAAAGGCATATTTTGTTGATACCAGCTAATCATTTCAAGGCATCGTCTGTTGCGTCGCAATCCGTTCAACGTTCCACTTTTAATTGGGCTATGGCTGCATTTACAAGCTTGCCTTTGTATCGATACCTATTTAACGGCATTGGAATAATGACTAATTTCGTAAATTAATATTTAGCATGCACCTTTCCATAAGGGCTGAAATGAAATACTATTGTGTAATTATCCGGCAAAATAACCAATATGGTAAAAAATTATCCAAATGAAAAATGGAAAGCTTTGCATTTCGATTTTGAACATACCAATCAATCACGCATCGAGGTTTCCGATTACGGCAGATTAAGAACATTTAATAAGATTTCTAACGGTAATATCATTAAAGGTTCAATGATTAATGGTTACCCTATTATCCGTCTTAAACTCATTTCAGCAAGAGACGAAAGAATACAGAAGCGCCTTGACTTTCTAAAACAACAAGTTGTCCTGCTTGCTAGGAAAATAAGATCAATGGAACAAAAAAATGAAAGCAAAGCTGCAATTAAAGAAGCAATACAAATGCTTCATACTTTAAAGAAAAATCTAAGCAAAAAATTTAGCGGAGACCTTAAAAAAAGAACTATTAATTATCATTCATTAATACATCGATTAGTGGCTAAGTATTTTCTAAAAAAACCTTTGAAAGGAAAAACCATTGTAGCACATATTGATCATGACAAACTTAATAACAGGGCTACTAATTTAATGTGGATGACACCGGAAGAAAATTACTTACACCAGCAAAACAGTCCGCATGTAATTAAAGAAAAAATTGAAAGACGAACCCGGCGAAAGGAAGGTTCAAGAGCTACAAAACTTACAGTTACGAAGGTAATGTTGCTTAAAAAAATGCTTAACCAGAACAAGCCTCTAAAACAGTTGGTTAAGCAATTTAAAGTAAGCGACACCCAAATACTAAGAATTAAACGGGGTGAAAACTGGCCTGATATACAGGCCGCACAATAATTATGAAAAGGTTTGAACGTAAGCCCCGGCTCCCCAAAGTTATACAGTACAAGAGTGCGACGCAACCAAGCTTCATAGTATTACCGCTGCCTGGTACATAAAAATTCTGCCGGTACTAAAAACGTGTAAGCGTTAACTTGCGCTGTAAAATTGTTTTGATGAACACAGTTTATATAATTGATGCGGTAAGAACGCCCATTGGAAGATACGGTGGAAAACTAAGTAGTGTAAGACCCGATGATCTTTTGGCACATGTAATAAAAGCACTTGTCACCCGCAACGCATCAATTGATCTCAACATGATTGAAGATGTAATTGCTGGCGCCGCAAACCAGGCTGGTGAAGATAACCGCGATGTGGCAAGAATGGCGGCATTGCTTGCAGGCATACCAGTAACTGTTGGCGGAAACACCGTGAACCGTCTATGTGCCAGCGGGCTACAGGCCGTGATGGATGCTAGCCGCGCCATTATGTGTGGCGAAGGAATGCTCTATATTGCTGGTGGCGTAGAAAGTATGACAAGGGCGCCGTTTGTAACTGCTAAAGGCGATGGTGCCTGGAGCCGCAAAGTGGAAATGTTCGACACTACAATCGGCTGGCGGTTTACCAATAAAAAACTCGCTGAAATGTACCATCCTTTTTCAATGGGCGAGACCGCAGAAAACGTAGCCAAACAATGGAACATCGGCCGTAACGCTCAGGATTTTTTTGCATTTCAATCGCAGCAAAAATATGCTGCTGCTTTGGCGGCTGGTAAGTGGAATGATGAAATTATTCCGGTTGCAATTACAGAGAATAAACAACCAACAGTCTTTGCTCTGGATGAACACCCGAGAGAAACAACGTTGGAAAAACTTGCCGGTTTAAAGCCTGCTTTTGCCAAAGAAGGAAGCGTAACCGCGGGCAATTCTTCCGGCATTAACGACGGTGCCGCCGCCATGCTGCTGGCAAGTGAGCAAGCGGTGAAATTATTTAACCTTACGCCATTGGCAAGAGTGGTAAGCATGGGAGTAGCCGGAGTTGATCCATCAATTATGGGAATTGGCCCAGTGCCAGCGTCGCGCAAAGCCATGCAGCGTGCGGGTTTAACAGTTAACGATTTTGATTTAATTGAACTAAACGAGGCCTTTGCATCGCAGTCGCTGGCATGTATTAACGATCTTGAATTGGATGCAGACAAAGTAAACGTAAACGGTGGCGCCATTGCAATTGGTCATCCGCTGGGATGCAGTGGGGTAAGAATTTCCACTACACTTATTCATGAAATGAAACGAAGGCAGGCGCGGTATGGCCTGGCTACCATGTGCGTTGGAGTGGGGCAGGGGGCTGCGGTAATTTATGAATCTCTCTAAACATTTGTTCGAAAAGGTATAGGGCTTTCATGCGGATAAACTTTTTTATGGTAAATGTGTTTGGCTTACTTTCGACTTCAAAATAAAAAATTAAAGTATGAAAAAAATGATTTTCTTAATAGCAACTGTTGTTGTTTTCAGTCTAACTGTTTCTGCTCAGGACTCATCTTCATTTAATGAATATTATGGCAAATACAAATTTGCAGAAGGTTCACCTGTAACTGAGGTTGAAATTGTTTGGCAGGATAATACAATAAGCGTTACCTCAGACATGGGAACTTCTGCAATGAAAAATACCGGAATTGATACTTTCGATATGGATTACATGGGGGGCAGCATAATTTTTTCCCGGGATTCTGCAACTCAGCAGGTTAAAGGACTTACGATTGTTGTTAGTGGTATGGAGCTGGTGGCAACACGGGAAATTGAAACCACACCTGCAACGGGCACTTCTCGCATAAAAATTGTTATGAAAAAAGAAGACCTGTTCTCTTTAAATTAATTTTTGGAGCCAGGCATTTGCAATACTATTAAGCTTTTCTTGCGTCGCACTCTTGTACTTTTGTACTGTAAATGGGCACAGGCCAAAAGGTTAACAAATTCCAGAAATAATAAAAAACGGCTAATAAATTTATTAGCCGTTTTTTATTGAAACCCTTACTGGTAATACATTTGATCTATATAGAACAAGCCGTCATCCTTTTTCCAGTACCAGAATTTTTTCTTGTAAATACAATAAGTGCCTTTTAAAGATTTTAAAGCATATTGCTGGGGTACATAAAGCACTTTGGGCGGAACAGTTTTATAGCGGGCCTTTAAATTGGCTAATTGTTGCGGTGTAAAAGCCCGCGCTATTTGCGAATAATCTGCGCTTATATGCGATCCCGGAGGCAATTTGGCTTTTGGGGTTAATACCTTGCCATACCCATCTATTACAATCATTGCTGAAGGAATTGGAGGGGCAACCGGCGCCAGGTTACCAGAGTCTTTGTTACTGTTAATATCTGCAGAATTTTCTGCAGCTTCACCCTCCTTTGAATTGGGAGCGTTTAGGGTAACATTGGATGTTTTTGATGGAACAGATTTTTTGTTACAAGCAGCCATTGTTACAAGCACAGCCAGCAGAAGAACAAGAGATCTCATTTATTTTTTTTTTAAAATAAACCGAATACTGTGCCAGAAATTAATTAAAAAGAAAATGAAAGCAGGCTGACTTGCAAAATATTTTGCTGCTCACCGGTTTTTAAATTCTTAATTATTGCAGTCCCCTCTTCCATTTCTTTGGTACCGATAATTATTACAAAGGGAATATATTTTTTATCGGCGTATTTAAACTGTTTATCAAATTTAGCCTGCTCGTGAAAAATTTCGCATCTAATGCCTTTATCCCTTAACAGCTGCATTAAACCAAATGCGGTTTTGCTTTCCGCCTCGCCAAGATTAAAAAACAAAACCTGTGTACCAGCTTGTACAGCTTCGGGAAAAAGTTTCATTTCTTCCATTACGTCATAAATGCGGTCTACACCAAAGCTGATGCCTACACCCGGAATATTGGGTACGCCAAACAAACCTGTAAGATCATCGTACCTGCCACCGCCGCCAATGCTCCCCATCTGTACATCTTTTGCTTTTACCTCGAAAATAATACCCGTGTAATAGTTGAGGCCTCGGGCAAGGGTAAAATCGGTTTGAAGTTGGTGACCGGTAGTTTGGAACTTTAATACAAATTCTATTTCCTGAATTCCCTTATTGCCTGTTTCGTTTTCACCAATTAAGTCTCTAAGCCTGGCTAATTTTTCAACATTACTGCCTTCAATGGAAAGATATTTTTCAATTAATGTAATTTGTTCATCATTCAATCCTCTCTGCTGCAGCTCTTCTTTTACTTTATCAATACCAATTTTATCAAGTTTATCTATGGCAACGGTTATGTCAGTCATTTTATGTGAGCCGCCGCATATTTCAGCAAGTGCTGTTAAAATTTTTCTACTGTTTATTTTTATTTCAACTACAACACCAAGTTTTTCAAAAACGGTTGCATAAATATTTACAAGCTCCACTTCGTTTAATAATGAATTACTGCCTACAACATCAACATCGCATTGGTAAAACTCCCTGTAGCGGCCTCGCTGCGGTCTGTCAGCACGCCATACCGGTTGTATCTGGTAACGTTTAAATGGGAAACTCAGCTGTCCATGATTCATTGCGACATAGCGTGCAAAGGGGATCGTTAGATCATAACGCAAAGCTCTCTCGGTAATGCCACTGATATTTTTCCCTGCTAAAATTTTTTCAAAGTCATCTTTAGCTTTTAAATGTTTTGCCGGGTTGTCTAACCCATTATTCAGTATTTTAAAAATCAATTTATCGCCCTCTTCGCCGTACTTGCCCATTAATGTTTCAAGGTTTTCCATTGCCGGTGTTTCCAAAGGCTGAAACCCATATAGCTCAAATACAGTGCGAATCGTATTAAAAATATAATTGCGTTTACGCACAACTTCTGCGCTAAAATCTCTGGTGCCTTGGGGTAAAGTTGCTTTGGCCATTATTGGTATTCTATTCGTTAACGGAGTTCATTTTTTTATCACGCCGGGCGCAGAGGTCACTGGGTTTTTATAATGATTTCCCCTGCGTCTCTGCATGAGCATATTTACTTATTATATTATCACATGCCCGATCGATCATAGCAAATACCTTATAGTATGCTTCTTCTTTTTCAGACCATGGATCAGGTACGCCTCGGTTTTCACCAGGGTACAATTCATTCAGTAAAAGATCAGTTTTTGATGCATCCCAAAGTTCATAGCTCATTCGCTTTAAATCGTTATAATTATCGGCATCCATAACGTAAATTTTTTCGAACAAAAGCATATCTTCTTTTACAAACTGCCGGGTCTTCTGATTGCTGATATCAATGCCATTCTCCAAAGCAACTTTTTGAGAAAGCTTATGCGGCTGGGAGCCAATATGATAATTACCCGTTCCTGCGCTATCAACAATCCAGTTAAGTCCCAGATTATTTATTTTTTGTTGTAAAACCCCTTCTGCCAGCGGGCTTCGGCAAATATTGCCGAGGCAAACCATTAAAATCTTCATTGGCGCAAATATAAAGTACTTTGGAGTTTGCATTTATGTTTGGTAATTGCAGACAGGCAAAATTGTACAAACCCAAATTAATGTCACTCTAACTAATAGTTGCAACTATCAATAATTGCCCGTTTCGTAAAATACATTTTCGATTGTTTTATTCACATAAGCAGGCACAATAAAAGGGCTCGTTTTTCTAATATGGATTAATATTTCTTATGGGAGGCATTTCAAATCCATTGCAAACAGGAAATAATGTCACATGAAGGGCCTTTTTTTGGGGTTGAACCAAAATTTATTTATTCTAAACTTGGGTTTTTTCTGTTGCTTATTGATACAGCAGTAAAAGAGTGCGACGCAACGAACGATCACATGAAATATAAATGCCGGGCCCAAAATTATTGTCGAAATATAAACAAATCGGAGCTTTTGTGGTTAACATTCCTGTATTTTGCACAACTTAAAAATATAAAATATGAAAATTGATTTAGGCCAACAGGCGCCGGATTTTACCCTGCATGCTTCGGATAAAAGCGAAGTATCTTTATCTGCGCAAAAGGGTAATAATGTTTTGCTTTTGTTTTTTCCACAAGCTTTTACGGGTGTTTGTACCAAAGAATTGTGTAGTGTGAGGGACAATATTGCCCAATACAATAGTGTGCATGCGATTGTTTTTGGGATTTCTGTTGACTCTCCCTTTACACTTTCGAAGTTTAAAGAAGAGCAGAACCTGAACTTTACTTTGTTGAGTGATTTTAACAAAGAGGTTTCTGAAAGTTACGGATGTTTATATGATGCATTTATTGGCTGGATGAAGGGCGTTTCCAAAAGGTCTGCTTTTGTAATAGACAAGGAAGGCTTGGTAAAATATGCTGAAGTTCTGGAAAGTGCCGGGGATATGCCCAATTTTGAAGCCATCAATAAAGTGCTTTCGGCTTTAAACTAATATTATGCAAAAAAATAAAATGCCATTTGGCTGCAATATGGTTAAGTAGTAACTTTACGCCAACGACAAGGAATGAAAAAAATTGTACATACAATATTTTTACGGATTATCTTGCTTATCATGGTTACATTGATGAGTACCATGTTTGTATTTGCGGGGTTTGATTATAACTCAATTGGTTATCAGGTAAAGATTGTAAAATGCTACCCCAACCCTGCAACCTCGGTTATCAATTTTGAGTTTGCAACAGCAGGAGGCAAGACCAACACGCTTCAGATTTATAGTTTTACGGGTAAAAAAATGACCGATCAAATTTTAACTTCGGAGAAAGTGAGCGTGGTTTTGGGGAACGATTTTTACAGAGGTATTTACGTTTTTCAATTAAGGGATAAAACAGGTAAAATAATAGAAACCGGAAAATTTCAGGTAGTTAAATAGTTTTTTAAAAAAATTGGAAACGCTGTCATTTTTTTTGACGGCGTTTTTTTTTGGCCAAACCAACGGGCAATCAGGCCCTTATTTCTTCTCGTAATTTTTCTTGATTTTGAATTAAGAAAGCTTTGTAAGACTGCATATATGAAAGAAGAAGCTGGATCGATTGCTATTTGCTGGCTTTAACTCAAATTAGAGGGCTGCTTTCTTAATTATATAAAATATTAAATCTGGCTTTTAAACAGACAGAACATGTTTGCCCGACTACGTTCAAAATGCTCTTCCATTTCATAAAAAAAGCTACATTTATTTTGATAACAGGGATGTTCACTACATAAAAACGATAATACTGGACAGACAGTGTGGACTTATAATTCGCCATTATTGATCAATTTCTGTCATTTAGTCTTCAAGGAAAAAGAGCGTATCTTCTGTATACAAATGGACTCGAGAAATATTTTGTGTGACTATCTAATCAGTCTTGAAGGGCGGGAAAAATACAACTGTAAAATTAAGCCACAATAGTATCTCGAACAATTGACCTGGTAAAAATATTTAAGGAGGTACAATGATGCAGGTGGCAAACCGATATCCCGTTTTGAGGAAATTAATCTACAACAATTACCATTAATTAGTTAAAGGAGAAGGGCGAACTAAAGTATTCCAAAAAACATACAAGCCTCTTATGTCTATTTAACATTTCCCATTTACAAAAATTATGTTCTGGCGGCATATATGTTATACATATAGAGTAAAAAAGTAAATAAGATAAACAAGATAATTCTAACAAGTTTATTTGCTTTATTAGGAATTGGAGTTTTTGCACAAACAGCAAGCAGCCCCGATAGACAGAGAAGAAAACTTGGCTAAAGGAAGTGAGATGACCGCCCCGCACTTAACAATTTTAAAGCGTGTTTTTTAAGAACAATTTGACTTATTTAAACAACTCGGTAGCATTACACTTAAGATCAATAACTATATTGTATAATAGGATTGAAAAAAAATTACAATCGTTACCGTACCAAGTTCAGCCGTTGATACCATGTAATTAGGTATCATCTAAGGCTTAACAGCGCTTACCATGGGCATTGGACCGAATAAAATAAAGAAAGACAATTGCACCATTTTAAGGCTGAACCACAAATATCAAAATGAAATTCTGTGGCCAGAAGTCGTTTGAAAAAAAAATAATAAAGTTAAAAAAAATAGGCAAAAAATATAATAATATGCAGATAGACATAAACAGTATAATTGATAATAACCTTGGAGCAACTGATGGAGAGATCGGGAAAATAACATCTTTTTATTTTGATGATGATTCATGGACAATCCGCTATATGGTGGTAAAAACCGGAAGCTGGTTGTTCGGGCGTAAAGTG
>JBBRDW010000066.1:0-25372 GCA_038203525.1 Chitinophagales bacterium
GAACCTGTTTTAATCTGCCCACAATTCAATGCTACCGCAAGGTCTGCAATGGTAGTGTCTTCAGTTTCGCCGCTGCGGTGGCTCATGATTGTTGTATAACCATTGGTCTGCGCCAACTGAACCGCATTGATGGTTTCAGTAACAGTACCAATCTGGTTTACTTTAATAAGGATGCTGTTGGCAACGCCATTATCAATACCGCGTTGTAATATTTTTGTGTTGGTTACAAAAAGATCGTCGCCTACCAACTGTACTTTATTGCCAATGGCATCGGTTAATTTTTTCCAGCCATCCCAGTCTTCTTCTGCCATACCATCTTCAATGGAAACGATTGGATATTTGCTTACCCACTCTGCCCAATAAGCCACCATTTCGTCGCTGGTTAATATTTTGCCATCGCTTTTATGAAAGATATATTTATCGCCTTTATACATTTCGCTGCTGGCTGCATCAAGCGCAATACCAATTTGTTCGCCAACTTTATAACCTGCAGCTTCAATCGCCATCAATACGGTTTCAATGGCTTCTTCATTGCTTTGAATATTTGGTGCAAAACCACCTTCATCACCAACGTTTGTACTAAATCCTTTTTTCTTTAATACAGATTTTAGCTGGTGAAAAATCTCAACACCCCAACGCAAACCTTCGCTAAAACTTTCTGCACCAACAGGTACAATCATGTATTCCTGGTAATCAATTTTATTATCGGCATGTGCACCGCCATTAAGAATATTCATTAAAGGCATAGGCAACACTGTTGCATTTACACCGCCAAGGTAGCGGAACAAAGGAAGGTTGCTTTCCAGTGCAGCAGCTTTGGAGGCAGCCATAGAAACTGCCAGCAGCGCATTTGCGCCAAGTTTTCCTTTATTTTCAGTTCCGTCCAGTTCAATGAGTTTGGCATCAAGACCAGCCTGGTCATTAACTGGCCAGCCAATAAGCTGATCGGCAATAATATCATTTACATTTGATACTGCTTTTAAAACGCCTTTACCGCCATAAACAGATTTATCATTATCGCGCAATTCAACGGCTTCGTGCATTCCGGTGCTTGCACCACTTGGTACAGCGGCGCGACCCATGTGGCCATTTTCTGTTAATATATCTACTTCAATGGTTGGGTTTCCACGGCTGTCTAAAATTTGTCTGGCATGAATGTCGGCAATGTAGCTCATAATAAAGTTGATTGTTTGATTAGTTGAAATGTTGATTATGAAGAACCATTTTTTTGAACCCGGCTGAAGGAATACTGTGAAGCATCCGTTGCGTCGCACTCTTGTACGTTCGGATTCTTTGAGCTGCAAAGAAACAATCTTCTTGCTGATAATTTATTGCCTGCTAAAAAAAATTAGCAAGATAACCTGCTGATAAACTAACGGTAGTTTAGCATCTGAAGTTGTATTGGCTGTTGAAAGCCGATTTTTGATTAGAAAGTACAAGAGTGCGACGCAAGGAACGATGCCATAAAACGATGGGCCGGGAACAAAAATTAAACAAAGAAAATGCGGCCGCAAAAAAGGTTTGAAAAATGGGCTTGGTGATTTTAAAGGAACGTATTTTAGGAATGGAGTCTTCGCTTGCTTTTCATATATTTTTCGTTGATGATACTGCTAATTGGCTTTTGAAATACTTTGCTTTCAACCCAGGAAATAATATCGAGATAAGCGAAGGCGCGTGTTTCGAAACGGCTTTTTTCAAAATGTTTTATTTTTTCTAAAAACTTTTCAAATTCGGGTTTTAATTTTTTCGGCGATACAAGAAAAGAGCGCCGCAAAAACCGGAACATCTCTTCCTCAATAACGGTAAGGTTTTCCATTTTTGCCATAAACCGGAAAACAGATTTTATGAGGGATTCAATGATGTTTGTATTGCCCAGCTCGTAATGCGCCATCAGGTGCAGCAGCCGTGCATAGCAATGCAGATCTATACGCAGATCTACGTTGCCATTGATGATCTTTTGCAGGTAATCAATACATGTTTCGTAGTCTGCAGCTCCAAAATATAAACAGGCCATTTTATAATTGAATACCAGCACACGGTGGCGGTCTATATAAAATGCATAATCGTATAGTTTTTCTTCTATAGATGAAACGAGTGAAAGGCCCTGTTTAAAAGTGCCCGTCATCAGGTGCTGGTTTATTTTGGCACTGTTGATATATACAAATGTATGAACGCGGAAATTATCGTGCTGATTGGCCAATGGCGTACCAGCATATTTTTCAAACCTGCGCAACGTGCTTTCAAACTTTTGATAGTTACGCAGATCGAAATGTGCATTTAGCAAATTGTGCATGCCCTTAATGTAATGCCCGGTTTCTACGGCAATCATTTTTTCTTCCGCATCAAAAAGGTCTATCCATTTTTGGCTGTAACGGTAATACATTATAAAATCCTGCCGTATAAAAGCATACCAGCAATAACATTGGTATAGGTAAAGTCGTTCATAAAAACCGGTTGATTTATCGGCATTTGCAGGAATATTTTCTTTAAAAAAAAGTTTTATACCAATTTCTTCCTTTTCATTGCGGGCATGCCCGGTTTCTACGTACCAAGTATAAAGTTGCAAAGCAAGGTTGCTTAATTTAGCTACCATGCTTATATGGGCGCTTACTTCCAAGGCCTCGTTCGACAATCTTTCGGTTCTTTCGGGAGTACTGCGGGTAATGTGTAGTGTTTCTATCTTTTTCTCTAAAGATGCAACCTGGGCCAAAAAATTAAATTTATGGGCAGTCCTCGCCATTTCCTTTACCCGTTCCAGTATTTTAAGACTCTGTGATTTTAAACCTTTATTGTAAAGGATGCGGGCATAATCAAGTTGCTCATTTAACTGAAGGTCTATACTGTCAGTGCTTTTTAACAGGCGCAGACTTGCCAGTATTTGTTTATATAAATGCGTTTTTAAATTAGCCAACTGTGGTTTTGCAATAGAAGGCAGCTTTTTAAACAAAAGCTTTTCATCATAATCATTTAATTTGTCAAGGGCATCAAATAACTGGATAATCTTAAGGTCTTCTTTGGCCGAACTTCGTTTAATATACAACTTGAAATTCCTTTTCTCAGCCTTTTCCAGGGATTTTATTAGCTGAAATAAAGTATCTGTAATCCTGTTGGGCATCATAAATTAATTAATCTCAAACACAATGTCAATAAGGGTTTTAGAATTTATAAACCCTTTTGGCGTAATTAAACTGACATCAAATTGGAAAAAATGGTAAAAAAACCTAACCTACATTCGCTTTAGAGAACGAGGTTAATCATACGGCAGGCAATCGTTAAGGCAATCAATCATTAAAGGCCGAAAATGAAAAAGATATAAAATCCCGTTCATTCGCAAAAAAACTTAGGTAAAGATTTTCATATGGCAAGCAATCGTTAGAGGTCGTCCTGTTTCTACAGGAGGACTTTTTTTTTAACAAGCGGATGCAATATATACGATATTAATTCTCCACAAACTTTATTTTCAATTTATTTTTCTGATCAGTATTTGCCCAGTTTGTATGTTTATTTAAATATAAATGTTATTTTTTTGAGCCGGGCAGCAGATATTCTCTTATGCGTCCGTTGCGTCGCACTCTTATACGTTCAAATCATTATTCGGCCTGTGCAAAGTTCTTACGTTAAAGGCTGTCTTGCTGCTTTTCCAGGTTTTTTTTCCATATCAAACTGCCATCTCCGTAGCTTAAGAAGCGAAAGTTATTGGCTAAGGCATAATCATAAATTTTTTTCCAGTCATCAAATACCAAAGCTGCAATAAGCAGCAGCAAAGTAGATTGTGGCTGATGAAAATTAGTAATCAGGGCACGCGCAATCTTTACATCGTAACCCGGCGCAATAATTATCTGTGTTTTTGTTATTAACGTGTGGCAGTTATTTTTCTCCATCCATTGCAGTAAAGCCTGCAAGGCTTTTTCAGCACTTATTTCTTCATTGATTAAATCGTAAGCATCCCATTGCTGCAATTGCAATTCCGGCATTAATATATCCGGGTTTATAATCGTCTTTACCCCGAGCCAATACAAACTCTCGATGGTTCTAAGTGAGGTAGTACCAACAGCTATTATGTTTACTTGTAAATGCAGTAATAAATTTTCAATTAGTTCTTTTCTTACTTCAATAAACTCTGTATGCATTTCATGCTCGTGCATGGTTTCGCTTTTCACGGGTTTAAATGTTCCTGCGCCCACATGAAGTGTGACAAAATCTTGTTTTATTTTTTTGGTATTTAATTTTTCAAAGAGTCTTTCTGTAAAATGCAGTCCTGCAGTTGGCGCTGCAACAGAGCCATCATATTTCGCGTAAATTGTTTGATATCTTTCTTTATCTGTTTCTTCTGCATCGCGGTTAAGGTAGGGCGGTAAGGGTACAGCACCAGCAAAATGTAAAACTTCTGCAAAGCTTAACAGCTCATCGTTCCAGGTGAATTCAATTAGAAAATAATCAGTTAACTTTTCCATTTTTCTTGCAAATAATTCAACGGTATTTTCCCCAATTGCGAGATGCATACAGAGCATTTCCATCTTCCACTTTTTTGCGCCACCTACCAAACATTTCCAAATTACTTTTTCCTTTTGCAACATTGCAGTTGTAATATCCAGATAATTATCTGCAGGTTCTAAACAAAATAATTCTATGGTACTGCCGGTACTTTTTTTAAATAATAACCTTGCTTCCACAACTTTAGTATTATTAAAAATAAGTAAGGAAGATTGGGGAATGTGTTGATCAAGATTATAATAAATGTCGTTTGCAATTACACCGTTTTTATATATCAACAGTTTGCTTTCATCCCTTTGCGCCAAGGGGTATTTGGCAATCTTTTCTTCCGGTAAATTGTATATAAAATCTTTTATAAATAATCTTTTGGGATGCATGGCTGCAAATCTAAGGAATCGAATTTTTGTAAGGCATGCTGCTAAACAAATGGCGGAGGCTGTTTTTGGCTGAATGGCATTCTTAAGTAAAAGTGTGCGACGCAACCGGGCCAAATAGAATTACTAAAGCCTGGCTCAAAGACTATTCCTAACTGTTTATTAACGGCGGTCTCCAATATTCAGCCATACGCTTGCTTTAGCTTATTCACAGCTTATCCACAGCAATTCACAGCTAATTCAGGCTTTCATTCTTCACTAAGTGCTAAAACCCTTTGTGGCACTCATTTTCAACCCATTTTAGGCTGTGCACAAAATAGGAAAAGAAAATTTTGTCATATCAGTGGGAAAAAGTGTTATTTTGTGACGAGAAGTGGTAAAATAATTTAAACTTACATAAATGATTGGTTTTCTTGGCGAATATGAATCAACGCTCGACAGCAAAGGGCGCTTTCTATTGCCGGGCGGTCTTAAAAAACAGCTCCCGGACGGGGAGACCCATTTAGTAATCAGCCGCGGGTTTGAGAAATGCCTTAACCTGTATCCAAAAAAAACATGGGAAACCATGATCGAGCGCATAAACGAATTAGATCGCTTTGACCCCGAAGTTCGTCAATTCAAACGATATTTTTTAGCAGGCGCCACAGAAGTGGAACTGGATAGTGCGGGCCGGATGTTGCTACCACCTTCCTTAAAAGAGCATGCATGTTTAAACAAAGACATATTGCTTTCCTGCGACATAGATAAAATTGACATCTGGGATGTAAGTGTTTATAAAGAGTTCTTTGAAAATTTTTCAGCAGATAAATTCAGTGAGCTGGCAAAAAAAGTAATGGGCGGCACAACGGTTTCGAAGTAGTATTTGGAATGAATCATTAAACTGAAATGTGATGAATGATCAAAACGAAAAATTCCAGGCTACGGGTTCACAATATCATACGCCGGTTCTTTACAATGAAAGCCTCGATGCATTGAATATAAAACCAAACGGCGTTTATGTTGACTGCACTTTTGGTGGTGGCGGTCATAGCCACGGTATTTTAGAAAGGCTTAATGAAGATGGAATATTAATTGCCTTCGATCAGGATGCAGATGCCAAACAAAATATACCTGAGGATAAACGGGTAATTTTTGTGCCGCAAAACTTTCGTCACATGCATCGCTTTTTGCGGTTGCACAAGTTTGCGAAAGTTGATGGCGTGCTGGCCGATCTTGGCGTAAGCAGCCATCAGTTTGATAAAGGTGAACGTGGCTTTTCCATTCGCTTCGATGGACCGCTTGATATGCGGATGGATCAGCGGGAGCAGCAAACGGCTTCAAAGCTTTTGCTCACGTACAGTGAAAAGCAACTTCATAAATTATTCGAACAGTATGGCGAAGTAACCAATTCAAAAACACTGGCGAAGCATATTGTGCAGCAAAGAAAGCAGGCATCTTTTAAAACAATCAATGAATTTATATCGCTCTTGCAACCGGTTATTAAAGGCAACCCCAATAAATATCTGGCGCAGGTTTTCCAGGCGCTGCGAATAGAAGTGAACGACGAAATGGGCGCTTTAAAAGAAATGCTGCAGCAGTTACCGCAAGTGCTGCAAACCGGGGGAAGAGCCGCTATCATTACGTTTCACTCAATTGAAGACAGGTTAGCAAAGAATTTTTTCAGGCAGGGAAGTTTTGAAGAGGTAGTTGATGAAAATCCTTTTGTACAACAGGAGATGATAACAGAATTAAAAGTGATTACAAAGAAGCCGATTGTGCCCACCGATGCTGAAATGAAAAAGAATCCAAGATCAAGAAGTGCGAAACTAAGAGTCGCAGAAAGAGTATGAATGGTGAATGGTGAATTTTTAGGTACCCAGCAAAAAATCGTTCCTGATCTTTCCTTCCCGCCATCGGCGGGACTCTTGTACTGTTGGGTCGACCGATAATCCGAACGTACAAGTGAGTTACACAACCGGCGATGCCATGAAAACAAAAAGCTCGTCCCAAAAAATGAAAGAAAAAAAACAACATTCAGAAAAAAATAAAGGGCTGTTCGCAAAGCTTATTGGCCACGAATGGATCCTAAAAAATCTTGTATTCTTTTTATTCCTGGCATTGCTTGCAGTTATTTATATAGGCAACGGCCATGCAGCAGACAATACGATTCGTGATATTAATAACACGGCAAAAGAAGTAAAAGAATTACAGTACGAGTACAAGAGTTTAAAGAGTGAGGAAATGTTTAAAAGCCGCGAAGCACAGATAGTGCAAGCCGCAACACCACTGGGTTTGATGATTTCAATTGATCAGCCAATGCGCTTAAACATTGAAATGCCTTATGGTAACAATCAAGGTCAATGAAAAACCAGATAGAATAACCTGTGAAGCACTGGTTTGGAGGTTGCTAACCTCAACTTATTAATAACAATGGAAGTAAAACGCGACATATCGTGGAGGGTGTACATGGCATATATAGCTATCGTGGTTATATGTCTTGTCATTTTTGGTAAAGCGCTTTACATACAGCAGGTGCAAGGCAATTACTGGCGCAGCATGAGCGACAGCCTTCACCTGAAAATACAGGAAGTAGATGCAGACCGTGGCACTATTTACAGTGCCGATGGACAAATGCTGAGCACAAGCATTCCACAGTTTGATATGTACGTAGATTTTGGCGCTGACGGTTTACGTGAAAATGACGGTAAACTATTTAAAGACAATCTTGATTCGGTAAGTATTTGTCTTGCCAATCTTTTTAAAGACAGATCAAAAGGTGAATATAAGAAAATATTAAGTGATGGTTATAAAGCAAAGAACCGCTACTTCCTGTTAAAGCGCAAAGTAAGTTTTGAAGAATACCAGGACTTAAAACAATTCCCTTTAGTAAAATTGGGAAAAAACAAAAGTGGTTTTATTGCCGATATAACAAGCGTTCGTTTAAATCCTTACCAGTTGCTTGCGTACAGGACTATTGGTTTGGAAAGAAAGAATGCGCAAAAAATTGGACTTGAAAAAACGTATGATAGTGTGCTGCAAGGCACACAGGGAAAGCGTTTGGTAAGATTGATAGCAGGAGGTGTTGCAGTGCCCGTAGAAGATGATTACCAGGTAGAGCCCGAAAATGGAAATGATATCATCAGTACAATTGATACACGCATACAGGAAATTTCAGAAAACGCATTGATGAAAATGATGCAGCAAAGCGAGTCGAAAACAGGCACCTGCATAGTTATGGAAACTGCAACAGGGCAAATAAAAGCTATTGCCAATCTTGGCCGCCAACCCGATGGCAGCTACTGGGAAGACTATAACTATGCATTACGCAGCACAGAGCCCGGCTCCACTATTAAACTTGCAACATTATTATCCGTTTTAAGCGAAGGCCGTACCACTGTAAACGATATGGTAGAAGTGGGTAGCGCAGGTCATGCAATTGTAGGACCGCGGGATGTAAACGATGCAGAGCGGGCACCCAAACCAGTAATGACGGTTAAAGAATGTTTTGCCCACAGCTCCAATGTAGGAATGAGCAAAATTGCCTATAACAGTTTTGCATCGCAGCCTGCAAAGTTTAACCAATACCTGCACAAATTCCGAATGGATACTATTAGTGGTATAGACCTGCGTGGCGAGGAAAAGCCAACGCTTTCCAAGGTTAACAGCAGCAAAGGTGGGTTAACAAATATGGTTACCATTAGTTTTGGTTATGCCATACAGGTTACACCAATGCAAACATTAACGCTCTACAACGCCATTGCAAACAATGGCAAAATGGTAAAGCCTTACTTGGTAAGTAGTATTCAGAATGGCGGTTTGCCAGTTAAAGAATTTGAGCCCGTGGTATTGTCTGAAAATATTTGTAAGCCCTCTGTAGTGAAGGATGCGCAAGATTGTATGAATGCAGTTGTTACTGAAGGTACTGCAAAATCAATATTCAAAAATTCCCCTTTTAAAGTAGCGGGTAAAACCGGAACCGCACACGTAGACGATGGAAAATATGGTTATCACGATGGGGTTTACCAGGCTTCCTTTGTAGGTTATTTTCCGGCAGATAAACCAGCATACACCTGCATCGTTGTAATTAAAACCAAACCATATGCACCACTGCATTATGGCGGACAATTGGCAGCACCTGTATTTAAAGAAATCGCCAATCGTTTATACACCATGTTTGTAAAAACCGATTTGCAATATGCAGCTGCGCCTTTAAACGACAGCAACGCATATATCTATGCCGGCAATAAAACGGATATTAAAAGTATAATGCAAACGGCAGGTGTAAAATACAACGATTCATCAGGCAGCAGCGGACAGTTAGCATTTGTAAGTAAAGGAATCGATAAGCCCGTATTAAACACCGTTTTGGTAAACGGTAAAACAATGCCAAGGCTTAACGGGCTTACTTTAAAAGATGCCGTTTATGCATGCGAAAATTTAGGTTTAAAAGTAAACATAAAAGGGCGTGGAAAAGTAACGGCACAGTCACTTACAGCGGGTCAACCCGTTACACAGGGGCAGTATGTGAATATTGAATTGAATTAATTTTTTGAGCCAGGCAAAAGAATAAGAATGAAGCTTTTGTTGCGTCGCACTCTTGTACTATTGAATTGGTTTCAGCAATCCGCAGTCAGGTTTCGGGAATACAATCTGCACTGAATGCTGAAACCTGACTGCTGATAGCCGAATAAAGTTCCGAACGCACAAGTGAGTGACACAACAGGCGATGCTATAAAAAACTAAAGTTGGGTTCATAACTATAAAAATAAAAAACAATCCCAGTCCTCCCTCTCTAAAGGTGAGGAAATGAGGGTTAGGCCAAATGAAAAAATTACAGGACATATTATATAAAGTACGGCTGCAATCAGTAAACGGCATAACTGATACAGACGTAAAAGATATACAGATAGATTCAAGAAAAATATCTGAGGGTTCTGTATTCGTGGCCATAAGCGGCGAAAAAGTTGACGGTCATAATTTTATTGACAAAGCAATAGAGATGGGCGCATCTTCGATTGTTTGCCAGGTAAAGCCTTCGCAGTTTAAAGAAGGCATTACTTATATTCAGGTAAACAATACGCATGAAGCTGTTGCATATATGGCGCATAATTTTTATGATGAGCCAACTAAAAAAATTAAGCTTGTTGGTGTTACCGGCACAAATGGTAAAACAACAATAGCAACTTTACTGTTCAAGCTCTTTACAGAACTGGATTATAAATGCGGCTTGGTAAGTACCATTCAAAACCAGATTGCCGAAACAATTATTCCGTCAACACACACTACGCCCGATGCCATAAGTTTAAATGCGTTACTGAAACAAATGGCAGATGCCGGTTGCACACATGTGTTCATGGAATGCAGCAGCCACGCCATTCACCAGCACCGCATTACAGGTTTACATTTTACTGGTGCATTGTTCAGCAACATAACACATGACCATCTTGATTATCATAAAACATTCAATGAATACATCAAAGTAAAGAAAGCTTTTTTTGATAGCTTGAGCGCAGATGCATTCGCCATTTCTAATCTTGATGATAAACGTGGTACTGTGATGCTGCAAAATTCGGCAGCAAAAAAATATTATTACAGCCTTAAACAGCTTGCAGATTTTAAAGGAAAGATTTTAGAAAATGTACTCACAGGTTTGGTAATGATGGTGAATGATAAGGAAGTACACTTTCGGCTTATTGGTGAGTTTAATGCATACAATCTGTTAGCGGTTTATGGTGCAGCAATTTGCCTTGGCGAAACCAGTGAAGAAGTACTGCGTATACTGAGTATGCTGAACGGTGCAGAAGGTAGATTCGATTATATCGTTAGCACTAAAAGGATCATCGGCATTATAGATTATGCACACACACCGGATGCATTGGAAAATGTTCTACTCACTATAAAAAAATTACGCAAAGGATACGAGCAGATAATAACAGTGGTGGGTTGCGGTGGCGACAGAGACAAAACCAAACGTCCGATAATGGCAAAAATTGCAAGCGATTTCAGCGACAAAGCAATCTTGACCAGCGATAATCCACGCAGCGAGGATCCAAATGAAATTCTGAAAGATATGCAGGCCGGCTTGAACAGTGCGGCAAAAAGAAAATCAATCTCAATAGCAGACAGAAGAGAGGCAATTAAAGCAGCAGTAAGTTTTGCAAACAAAGAAGATATCATTTTACTGGCAGGCAAGGGGCATGAAAAATACCAGATCATTAACGGTGAATATCAAAGTTTTGATGATAAAGAAGTGTTGATAGAAATGTTTGAATTGCTGGAGAAATAAACCCCAACCGGGCCTCCCCTAAAAGGGTGGAGAAAAATCGGTTGGCATTTTAAATATTATTACTGATGAGTACGAATAATTAATTAAACAAATTTATAAGCCTCCCTTTAGGGAGGTTTGGAGGGTTTTCTTTATGCTTTACTATCTGTTCACATGGCTCGATGAAAAGTACAACTTAAGTGGTGCGCACCTTTTTTCGTACATCACTTTCAGGGCTGCTATGGCAGTTGTATTGTCATTGCTCATTGCAACAGTATTTGGTAAACGCATGATCAATTTTCTCAAGCGCAAACAAATTGGCGAGTCAGTACGCGACTTGGGTCTTGCCGGGCAGAATGAAAAGAAAGGTACGCCTACTATGGGGGGTATTATCATTCTGCTTTCTATACTTATCCCAACATTGCTTTTTGCCAACCTCGATAAAGTTTATGTGCGGTTAATGTTACTCTGCACTGTGTGGTTAGGTGTAATCGGTTTTCTGGATGATTATTTCAAAATAAATGCAAGAAAGAAGGCACAGGCAAGCGGTGAAAAATATCAAAAGAAAGACAGTGATGGGTTGGCAGGTATTACAAAAATTATTGGCCAGGTTGGCCTTGGTATTATCATTGGCGCAACACTTTATTTTAGTGATGCAGTTACCGTAGAAAGAGAGGTAATAGGAGGAAATACTGCTACATCACTTGCACCGGGCGAGACCATTGCAAAAGATACAAATATTATTATCCGCAACATTAATGGTGTTAGCAGAAAATTTGTAAAAGTAAAAACGCCCATTACTACCATTCCATTCGTAAAAAATCATGAATTCAATTACAGCAAACTCATCAGCTGGATGGGCGCAGGTGCAGAACAATATACATGGATTGTTTATATACTTATTGTAACATTCATTATTACAGCTGTATCAAATGGTGCTAATTTAACAGATGGTCTTGATGGTTTAGCCGGCGGCGTAAGCGCCATTATTGGCGCAGGTTTGGGCATATTCGTGTATGTAAGCGGCAACTATATTTTTGCCGATTACCTCGATGTAATGTACATACCCAACCTCGGCGAACTGTCCATTTTTGTTGGCGCCTTTGTTGGTGGCTGTATTGGTTTTCTCTGGTACAATTCATTTCCTGCACAGGTTTTCATGGGCGATACGGGCAGCCTTGCACTGGGCGGCATTATTGCATCACTTGCCATTATTGTGCGCAAAGAATTATTGATACCCATTTTCTGCGGCATATTCCTGGTAGAAAATTTAAGCGTGGTTTTGCAGGTAACCTATTTCAAATACACAAAGAAAAAATATGGCGAAGGCAGAAGAATATTTTTAATGAGTCCGCTGCACCATCATTATCAAAAGAAAGGTTTTCACGAAAGTAAAATAGCAGTAAGGTTTTGGATCATTACCATCGTGCTGGTAATAGCCTCCATACTTACATTAAAGATGAGGTAGAGCTACGGCCCCTCTATCTCCCCCAACGGGGGAAGAAATGGAGGAGAATGAAGAAAAGATCTTGCGAAAATATTTTGGGCCGGGCAGTGGAATATTAAATTGACTTCGTTGCGTCGCACTCTTGTACTTTAAGCTCATTGCTCAGCGGTGGTATGCGAAAAGGTTTACGATAAACGGCAGACGCACAACAAAGAACAAAGCGTACAAGAGTTCCGCCGATGGCGGGAAGAAAAGATGTATAGTTCGGCTCAAAAAAATATTAATTAAACAATGAACAGGAACGGGAATGAAAACATAAACGACTCTTCAGGTTCCCCCTTTAGGGGGCGGAGGGGGTTAGTTATTCTCGGTGCCGGCGAAAGCGGTATTGGTGCTGCATTATTGGGTAAACAAAAAGGTTATCATGTTTTTGTAAGCGATGGAGGCGCTATTAAAAATAATTACAGGCAGGAGCTTATTGACAATGGAATTGATTTTGAAGAAGGCGGGCATACAGAAGAAAAAATTCTTACTGCAGATGAAGTAATGAAAAGCCCTGGCATACCCGACAAAAATGAAATGGTTAAAAAGATAAGGGCAAAGGGAATACCGGTAATCAGCGAAATAGAACTGGCTTACCGCTTTAAAGGCAACAGTAAAATTATTGCCATAACCGGCAGTAACGGTAAGAGTACCTGCACTTCATTGGTTTACCATATTTGCAAAACAGCAGGGCTCGATTGTGCGCTGGTAGGAAATATAGGTTACTCATTTGCAAAGCAGGTTGCAGAAGATCCAAAACCTATTTATGCCGCAGAAATAAGTTCGTTCCAGCTGGACGATATTAAAGATTTCAGGCCCGATATAGCAGTGCTGCTTAATATAACAGAAGATCATTTAGACAGGTACGATTACAAATTCGAAAATTATATAGAGAGTAAATTTAAGATCATTCAAAACCAGCAGCCCGGAGATTATTTTATCTACTGCGATGATGATCCGGTTACAGTGCAGCATTTAAAAAATATTAAACTTAAAACTAACCCCATGCCATTTTCAATGAATCACGAAGTAAACACAGGTGCCTGGATCATCGGCAACAACATGACGATACGCATAGATGATGAACCAATCGTCATGAGCATTTACGATTTTGTATTAAAAGGTAAACACAATCAATATAATACCATGGCAGCAGGTATAGCAACGGCTCTTTTAGACATTAGAAAGGAAAAAATACGTGAAGCTGTAGCAACCTTTAACAGCCTCGAACACAGGATGGAACATGTTGCATCGGTAAGAGGGGTAGAGTTTATTAACGACAGTAAAGCAACCAATGTAAACAGTACCTGGTATGCATTGGAAAGTATGGAGAAACCAACTATTCTAATTCTTGGCGGTGTAGATAAAGGCAATGATTATACAATACTCGAAGCCCTTGTTACCGAGAAAGTAAAAGCCATAGTTTGCCTGGGTGTTGACAATAAAAAAATACACGCCGCTTTTAATAATGTAGTCACGCAAATTATAGATACCCACAGTGCGGCAGATGCTGTGCAGCAGGCATACCACCTGGCAGAAAAAGGCGATGCGGTTTTATTAAGCCCGGCATGTTCCAGCTTCGATCTGTTTAAAAATTATGAAGACAGGGGCAGGCAGTTTAAAGAAGAGGTAAAAGAATTATAGCTGGCAATCAGAAATCAGTTATCAGCAATCAGTAATAAAACATGAACGAAACAGCAGATAAATTATTCTCTCAATTCCCTTCTGTAGAAGGTGCCGGCGGGCGGTTGTTAAGCCGTACCCGTGGCGACCGCTACATTTGGGGCATTGTAATGCTGCTGGCGCTTATTTCTTTGCTTGTAGTGTATAGTGCAACAGGTTCGCTGGCTTATAAAATGTACAAGGGCAACAACGAAGTGTACCTGTTCAGGCAATTATCATTTATCGTGTTGGGGTTACTGGTAATTTATTTTTTACATCGTATCAACTATACGTTGTATTCAAGAATATCGCTGATTGTTTATCTCATATCTGTTCCCCTGCTTATTTATACGCTGTTCTTCGGTGCAGAGATCAATGAAGGCAGCCGCTGGATCAAATTACCCGTCATCAACATGACCATTCAAACCAGCGACTTTGCCAGGCTTGCCCTGTTTATGTATGTGTCTCGCCAGTTAAGCCGCAAGCAGGAAGTAATAAAGGATTTTAAAAATGGTTTTCTGCCGGTTATTGCACCCGTAATAATTACCTGTGCTTTAATAATGCCCGCAAACCTTTCCAATGCATTGCTTACAGGTGCAACATCGCTGCTGCTTTTATTTATAGGACGTGTAAGTGTAAAGCATATTTTACTGGTTATTATTATCGCACTTATTCCAATATTACTTATTGTAAGTGTAGCGGTAACTACGCATAACGATAGTAAAAATGGTACTGCAAAAACAACCGGAACAATGGCGCAAAGCCTGCAGTCAATGGGTCGTTTTGGTACCTGGGTAAGCAGGGTACAATCCTTTATTTATACCGAAGACAGCGAAATGCCGTACCAGGTTCAACAATCGAATATTGCTATTGCCAATGGTGGAATATTTTTTGGCCTTGGCCCTGGCAACAGCAGGCAGCGAAACTTTTTGCCACAGGCTTACAACGATTTTATTTATGCGATTATCATAGAAGAATATGGTTTGCTTGGTGGTGCATTTGTAATTTTCATATACCTCGTTTTTCTGTTTCGCTGCATCAGAATATTTAGAAGATGCCCGTATGCATTTGGTGCATTTCTGGCGTTGGGGCTCAGTTTTACGCTGGTTATTCAGGCAGTGGCAAACATGGCGGTCAATGTAAATATTGTTCCGGTAACAGGTGTAACACTTCCTTTGATCAGTATGGGTGGCAGTTCGTTTTTATTTACCTGCGCAGCAATCGGCATTGTGTTAAGCGTAGCAAGAAATTTGGAGCAGATGGAAGGCAAACAACAAGCCGTAGCAAATGCCAACATAGATAATACAGAAGAAAATGATGAGCCAGGCTAAAGAATAATAATGAGGCTTCCGTTGCGTCGCACACTTGTACGTTCAGACCACAGGTCGACGCTCAACTGTCGACCAAAGAACCAACCGTACAAACGTGCGACGCAAGTAAAGTTGAAGAGAGATATAGAGCCAGGCTCAAAAAAATTAAATGAATAATAAATAGCAAACAGATAAGAATAAGAAATGGCACTTCGGATCATCATAGCGGGCGGCGGAACGGGCGGGCATATATTTCCTGCGATTGCAATTGCGAATGCCATAAAGCAACGCAGGCCTGATGCCGATTTTTTATTCATTGGTGCCAACGGAAAAATGGAGATGGAAAAAGTACCGCAGGCGGGTTATAAAATTAAAGGAATAAACATTGCAGGTTTCGACAGAAGTTCTTTGCTTAAAAATATTTCGTTGCCATTTAAACTCATCAAAAGTTTTTTCCAGGTAAGAAAGATTATCAATGCTTTTAAACCAGATGCTGCAATTGGTGTTGGCGGTTATTCTACTTTCCCTGTATTAAGATTTGCGCAAAGTAAAGGAATACCAACTTTTATACATGAGAGCAATTCATTCGCAGGTAAAAGCAATATGCTGATTGGGAAAAAAGCAACTAAAATTTTTGTTGCCAATAAAGGAATGGAAAAGTTTTTCCGTGCAGAAAAAATTGTGGTTACCGGCAATCCTGTAAGAAAATCAATTGTAGAATCGACTATAACAAGAGCAGAAGCTTTACAATATTTTGGACTTGATGAAAATAAAAAAACAATCCTTGCTGTTGGCGGTAGTTTGGGTGCAAGAAGCATCAATGAAGTAATGGCAAAACATGTACACGAACTGGAATCATTAAATCTTCAGTTGATCTGGCAAACGGGCAAAGCCACTGCTACCACTTATGTTGAGAGAGGAAAGGCTTATAAAAATATTTGGGTAAATGATTTTATACAGTATATGGACAAGGCTTACGCAGCAGCAGATGTAGTGGTGTCAAGGGCTGGCGCATTAACAGTTGCAGAACTCTGTGTCACACAAAAGCCGGTGGTGTTTGTACCCTATCCGCTGGCTGCCGAGGATCATCAAACAGTTAATGCAAAATATCTGGTAGACAGGGATGCAGCATTAATGGTAAAGGATAGCGAATCACAGGCAAAGCTTTTTGGTACTGCTACCATGCTCGCAACAAATGTTGAAATGCAGGAAAAATTTAAAAAAAAAATAGCTGAGTTTTCCATAATAAATGCAGATGATATAGTAGCAGATGAAGTTTTAAAAGCTATTGATAACGGATAAAAACAGAAATGATTACAAGAAAGAATGAGTGCAATAAATAACATACAAAAAGTTTTCTTTATTGGTATTGGCGGCATCGGCATGAGTGCGCTTGCCCGTTATTTTCATTCATTGGGTAAAACAGTAAGCGGCTACGATAAAACGCCAACGCCTCTTACACGGGAGCTGGAACAATCTGGTATTGCCATTCATTACCAGGACAATATTGAGCTTGCACCAAAAGATGTTGACGTTGTTGTGTATACACCTGCTATCCCTGCATCCCACACAGAGTTGAACTATTATCGCGACCATAATTATAAAGTAGTAAAACGCAGCGATATTTTACAGTGGATAACAGAGAACTCTTTTAATATATGTATTGGTGGAACGCATGGCAAAACAACCATTACAGCGATGACTGCTCATTTGTTGAGGGATACAGGTTACGGTTGTAACGCATTCCTCGGTGGTATTTCAACAAATTACAATACCAATTTCTGGAGCAGTGAAAAAAATGTTGTGGTAGTGGAAGCTGATGAGTATGACCGGTCTTTTTTAAAACTGGTTCCCGATGTTGCAGTAATCACGGCGATGGACCCTGATCATCTGGACATATACGGAACTCCTGAAGAGGTGGAAAATGCCTTTGTGCAATTCTCGAACCGTGTAAAGCCTGGTGGTTGTTTAATTAGTAAATATGGACTAAGCCGCGCTGCCGAATTAACAGCATCCAATCATTACACCTACAGTTTTAATAATGTTAATGCTGACGTATACGCTGGAAATATAAAAGTAGAAAATGGTGCTTACAGGTACGATGTAATTCATAAAGAATGGGCATTGAAAAATGTTGTATTAAATATGGGTGGCCTGCACAATATAGAGAATAGCATTGCCGCAATAACAGTTTCAAAATACCTCGGTATTGATGATGATAAAATAAGAACTGCCCTTGCAAATTTTAAAGGAGTAAAGCGCAGATTTGAATATATTATTGCACCTATCTCCTCCCCCGTTGAGGGCGGCCGGGAGGGGGTGGTAATGATAGACGATTATGCTCACCATCCGGAAGAATTAAAAGCATTGATAAGTGGTGTACGCAGTTTGTTTCCCGAAGAAAAGTGTACGATTATTTTTCAGCCCCATTTATACAGCAGAACCAAAGATCTTTCAGCTGAGTTTGCGCAGAGCCTGGACATGGCCGATGAGGTAATCCTCCTGCCCATTTACCCGGCAAGAGAACTACCGATGGAAGGTGTTAACAGCGATCTGATTCTTAATAAAATGAAACTGGAAAACAAAAAAGTACTGAGCAAAGAAAATATGCTGCAATGGGTAACCGAGTATAAACCAAAGCTGCTGGTAATGTGCGGTGCAGGCGATATAGACACTTTGTTGCAGCCTGTAAAACTGCTGCTGGAGAATGCTAATACCTGATGGTATGTGGAAAAAAATTCTAATCATATCGTTCTGGAGTTTACTAGGTATTGCTACCTGCACGCTGCTGATAGCAGCAATGCAGAAAAAAGACGAAAAGACTTGTACGGATATAAATATTCAGATCAATGGTGCGCACAATCATGTTTTTGTAGACAGGAAAGATATAATGAAAGTGATGCAGGTAAATGGTGCCGAAAAAGGAAAACCGGTCGCTTCAATTGATCTTAAAAATATAGAGGAAGTTATTTCGAAAAATGCATGGGTGAAAAATGCAGAATTGTTCTTTGATAATAAACAGGTATTGCATGTTACGGTTAACGAAAGTGAACCAATTGCAAGAATATTTAGTCTGCAGGGTAACTCATTTTATATTGACAGTAGCTGTAAACGATTACCATTAAGCAATACACTGTCGGCACATGTGCCAATGTTCACCTCTTTTCCCAGCGATAGAAAAGTGTTGAGCAAACCCGATAGTGCTGTGTTGCAGGATATAAAAAAAATTGCCCTGCACATTCAAAAAGATAGTTTTTGGATGGCACAAATTGCACAGGTTGATGTTACGCAGCAACGTACTTACGAAATAATTCCCCTGCTCGGTAATCAACTGATAAAAATTGGGGATGCAGAAAACCTTGACGAAAAATTTGCAAAGCTCATGGGGTTTTATAAGCAGGTTTGGAGCAAATCCGGTTTCGAAAAATACGAGACGGTTGATGTGCAGTACAAAGGACAGATTGTGGCAACAAAGCGCGGCGAAAAAATTGTAAACGCCGATACAATAAAAGCTATGATGCAAATGGCCAATGCCTTGCAGCAGATGAAAGATGTTATGAACGATACGTCTTTTGCTGCACCAATTGTAAAACCAGCAACTGCTGTAAAGCAGGATTCTGCAAAGCAAACTGTTATAAAAGTGAATGAGGTAAAAAAAGAATCGCTGCAAAAAAAAGCAGAAAAACCTGCTGCAAATAAAAAGCAGCCAAAGGCAGTAATGAAGAAGACGGGCAATTAAAGGCAATCAACAATGAAAAATGAAGAATTAACAATTAAAAATTAAATACAAAAGACAATGATGAGCCAGGCTATAGAATAAATATTAAGCATCCGTTGCAGCTTGCCCCGCCAGGTGGCGGTGGCCGCAGTTTGTACGTATGGAATAAATAGGAGCAATGAATGATGAACCACGATGCCAAATTCTCTTTGCCTATTGCCTTGTTGCCTTTGTTGATGCAGTAGAAGAGTGCGACGCAAGGAACGATAAGTAAAGAGATAAAGCCGGGCTCAAAAAAAAGAATATCAGTAAAAGAAACAATAACAATTTTTATAAACAACAAACAACTAAAACATAAACTATGAATCAAAGCGCAAACGTTGCGGTAACACTTCCGAAGAGCAGTGCAGAGCCGCCGATTATTGTTGGCCTTGATATTGGTACCACCAAGATTGCTGCTATAGCCGGAAGAAAAAACGAATACGGTAAGCTGGAAATCCTTGGCTTTGGCCGCGCCAATAGTAATGGTGTACAACACGGCCAGGTACTTAATATAGATCAAACGATCAAAGCTATTCAGCAGGCACTGCAGAACTGTGCAGAAAGTAACCCCGATCTGGAAATTAATGAAGTGTATGTAGGTGTTGCAGGGCATCATATAAAGAGCCTGCAAACCCGCGGCGATATTGTGCGCCAGGAACCGGACACAGAAATTAAGCAGTGGGAAATTGACCAGCTGGTAAACAACCAGCGCAAAACTTTTATTCCCGCAGGCGACCAGATCATTGATGTAATTCCGCAGGATTTTCATGTAGATAATTTCAACGACATAAAAGATCCGGTTGGTTACAACGGTGTAAAAGTTGGCGCTAATTTTCACATCATAACCGGCGACAGAAATGCTATCCGCAACATTAACCGTGCAGTAGAGCGCAGCGGTTTAAAAACCAAAGACCTGGTGTTGCAGCCGCTTGCATCCAGCAGTGCAGTAATGAGCGACATAGATATGGAAGCCGGTGTAGCCATTCTAGATATTGGCGGTGGTACCAGCGACCTTGCCGTTTTTTATGAAGGCACGTTAAGGCACACAGCTGTTATTCCTTTTGGTGGTGAGAATATCACCAACGATATACGCATGGGTTTGGGTGTTTTAAAAAGCCAGGCCGAGGCAATGAAAGTGCAGTTCGGCAGTGCTTTATCAGATGAAGCAAAAGCAAATGCATTCATTACCATACCTGGATTAAAAGGAATGCCTGCAAAAGAAATAAGTGTGCGCAATCTTGCCAATATTATACAGGCAAGAATGAGTGAGATACTTGATTTTGTAACCTATCATCTTAAGCAGGTTGGTCTTGATAACCGCGTATTGAATGGCGGTATCATCCTTACAGGAGGCGGATCGCAGCTTACACATCTTATTCAGTTAACAGAGTATTCAACTGGTTTAAATGCGAGGATCGGTTATCCAACAGAACACCTGGCCGCAAACCATATTGATGAACTAAAAAAACCAATGTACTCAACCTGCATCGGTTTAATATTAAAAGGCTACAACGATTACGATAATAAACTAAAAGACTTTGAAAGTAGGTTTAAGAAAGTAATTGTGCCCGAGGGCTTAAAAAAGAATGGTGTTGCTGCTGAAGAAGTTGAACTACCCAAGACAGAAACCGTTGATACCAGGAAAAGAAAAAGCCTTAACAACGTTTGGGATAAATTTAAAGACAGCATCATTGACCTTTTTAAAGAAGAAGGGGATATGGAAATTAAATAAAATACAACCTAAGGACTTCGAGCTGTGAGCCATAAGAAAGCTCGAAGCTCATAGCTCAAGGCTCATAGCTTTTTCAAAAACTTACTAACCATTAAATTCAGTTATTATGATTCATTTTGATCTGCCAAAACAAAAATCTTCCATCATTAAAGTGCTCGGTGTTGGCGGCGGTGGAAGCAACGCAGTCAACTACATGTTTGCGCAGGATATTGAAGGTGTTGATTTTGTTATCTGCAATACCGATGCAAAGGCAATAGAACAAAGCAAAGTCCCCAATAAAATACAGCTTGGGCCGAACCTAACACAAGGCCTTGGAGCCGGAGCCAATCCCGAAGTGGGCAAGCAGGCTACCGAAGAATCGCTGGAGGAAATACGCCGGATACTGGAAGTGAATACCAAAATGGCGTTCATCACAGCAGGTATGGGCGGCGGCACCGGAACCGGCGGCGCACCAATCATCGGAAAAATCTGCCGCGATCTTGGTATACTTACCGTGGCCATTGTAACCACACCTTTTGGTTTCGAAGGTCCGCGCCGTTTAAAACAGGCCGAAGACGGTATAAGATTATTGCAGCCTTATGTGGATACCCTCCTCGTAATAAGTAACGACAAACTGCGCATGCAGTATGGTAATCTTAAAATGACCGAAGCGTTTGGCAAAGCAGATAATGTATTGGCAACCGCTGCAAAATGTATCACCGATATCATCAACAGCAAGGGCACCATCATCGTTGACTTTGCAGATGTTTGCACCGTAATGAAAAACGGCGGTGTAGCCATTCTTGGTAATGCAACAGCCGATGGCGAAGACAGGGCGCAGAAGGCAATTGAAGAAGCGCTAAGCTCACCGTTGCTTAATGATAATGATATCCGCGGCGCTAAATGGATCCTCGTAAACATCAACAGCTCCGAGGGCGAACATGAATGCACCATGGATGAATTCGAAATCATCAACACCCACCTGCGCCAGCAAAGCGGTGAGTATGCCGATCTTATTATAGGAAGCGGCTACGACAATACGTTGGGCGATAAAATTGGCATTACCGTTATTGCTACTGGTTTCGAGTTTAAAGATCCATTTGCAAAACGCGAACCTGTTGTAGTAAAACCGGCGGCACCCCCTGTAGAAAAAATAGTAATGACCCTGGGCATTGACGGCGAAGAGAAAAAAATGTACAACCAGCAGCCGCTACCTTTTATTGATAAAGATCCGTATGCGCCTACCCTTACGGAAGAGCCAGCTGAAGTGGTTGCTGCAACCGTATTTTCTATTGCGCCAAAAGAAATACCAAGGCCTACCATCATATTTGAACAGGCCGAACAACCGGTACATTTCGAGCTGTCGGTTCAGGCACCCGAAGCCGAGGGTGCAAAACCTTCGCCAGCAAAAGAAGAACCAGCCAGCCTGCCAGTAGCAGAGCCTTTGTTCCTGTATGATGAAAAAGAAATCGATGCTCCAAAGACCGAAAGTATTTTAAGAAGGCCATCCAATATATATGCAACTGCGCCAGAAATAAAACAAGTGCCGCAGCCCGCTGCCGAAGCAGAACATAAATCAGCAACAGTAGCCGTGCAAAAGCCCGCAGCAGAGCCTGCGATGTTTATTAAAGAAGAGCCAGTTGCGGAGCAGCCCAAAATGTTCTTAAAAGAAGAGCCACTCCCTGAAGATAATACAGCGTTTACACTGGTAATGAAAGAAGAGCAGCCGGCCAAACCAGCGCCTGTTTATACACCGGGGGCAATGGAAGAAAATACCTCCTTTAACGAAGAAGATGACCAACGCCGCCGCGCTACTGAACGAATCAACAAGCTGCGCAACCTGTCTTTCAACATGAATTCAAAAGAAAGCACCAGCGAGTACGAAAACGTACCCGCCTATGTAAGAAGAAATATGGAGTTGTTTGGCAATACGCTTACAACGGTTGAGCAGTTTTACAGCAAATACACCGTAAAGAAAGAAGAAAACGAAGATGGTAAAATATCCAGCCTCAACACTTTTTTAGACGGCAAAAAGCCTGATTAAAAAAGGCATAAAAACTTTAGTTTGTTTAGTTGTTTCCCTCCTGTTTTTTACAGGAGGGATTTTTTTGTGGGCCCGACATTGGGTTTTCATAGCATCCCGGTTGCGTCGCACGCTTGTACTTTCTGTATTTGTGTTGGGCTTTTATCTAAGCGTAGATCGGCGGTTCTCATTGAAAAGTAGTACCATAGAACCGCAGAGTCCCTGCCACCCGCAAAGCTTAGAAAGGAGACTCTTCGGAGGAGAAAAAATTTACACTGATTAATGCACTGCTATGTTTACTAAATAGCCTTCTGTGTTAGCGAGGGAAGCTGCGCCTCCGCTTCGATCTACGCTTAAATAAAAGCTCAATAGAATATCCAGCCGTACAAGTGAGTGACACAAGTAAAGCTTCATAGTAATTCTTAAGCTAAGTACACATTAATCTTTATCTTCTTTCTTCTCACTCATGTTTACAAACGCAGCCCTTTTTGGTGCGGGTACAATGGCGTTTTCGCCTTTTACTGCTTTCCATATTACTTCGGTAAAGGCACGGTCGGGTATGCGGTCTTCTTTGGTAAAATCGAAGGTTTCGCTTTTGCGCTGCCAGGCATTTTCTACCTTATTTTTTTCATTGATATCCCACTGCAAAGGCTTTGCATTGAACACCGTAAAATTGGGTGTAGCCTGAAAGCAGCGCCACATCGGCGTTGCAGCCGCATCGTACTGGCTCATGGGTGCAATACCAAGAATTAATTCCATCGTTCGCAACATGGAAGTGGTGGAGTACATGGTATGATCTACAAAATTTCTTTTTACATAAGGGCCCGCAATATATGCAGGGCTGCGGTGTGCATCTACATGATCGGGGCCATCCTGTGCATCATCTTCCAGCACCAACACAACACTCTCTTTCCACACCGGACTTTTGCTTAAATAATCGATGAACATGCCCACCGCAAGATCATTATCTGCACAGTGTGCAAAAGGTGTTGGCCTTCCTTTGCTCAAACCTTCTGTATGATCGTTGATGATACGCAGCGTATTCATTTGCGGCAATGCATTGGCTGCAACAAGCGAATCGAAATCGCGTTTCCATTGACCTACTCTTGTGGTATCACGAACCGTTTGATCCCAGCTTGTATAGTAGGTGCAGTAGTGGTCTTTAAGAATAGGAATATTGGGTTTGTAATCGTCGGCAAACTCGCCATAAGTTCTGTAGCTGATACCTGCACGGGCACAATGCTCCCATATAAAACCGCCTTTATTGTTTGCAATGTCGCGGTTGCCTTCTGCATCGTAGCTGCCGCCGCGGCCACCATAACTCGTGGGCCATGTTTTTTCGAGATAATCATCGGCATAGCCGCCTATGCTCCAGTTATGGCCATCGGCACTTACTTCTGCATCTACATAAAAATTATCGAGCAAAACAAATTCCCTTGCAAGCGCATGAAGATTGGGTGTAACTTTTTCGCCAAACAAACAAAGGCTTGTATCGCCATTGCCTTCGGGCATATCGCCGAGCACCTGGTCGTATGTTCGGTTTTCTTTAATGATATAAAACACATGCTTGATTGGTGATGGATCGCCTATCTTCATGGGCACCGGATTGCCAACCTCACCATTTGAAACAAGCTCGTTGTTCTTATTGTATGGGGTATTCTTATAAACGAGCTGCGAATAATCGCTCAGGTGTTTTTCTGTTGGCGTGCGGAAGATGCTGAGTGTTCCTTTAAACAAGCCGCCTATATACTGAACGGTTTGTTCAGGATCGCCTTTATGATAAGAGAGTTTTTCATTATCGTTTACCGGACTTGGACCATAAGGATTTGCCAAAGAAGTAAAGCCTTTGCCATTGGCAACAAATATCCTGTTGGCTACAACCCGCACCACTGTTGGGTACCAGCCTACAGGGATAAAGCCTTTACTCTTGCTGCTGCCAGGAATACTTACATCAAAAACAGCGAGACAGTTATTATCTGCATTGGCAATGTATAATGTTTTTTCATCGGCGCTTAATGCAACACTATTGGTGGTAGAACCGGGAACTGAGTTGGGGTACAATGCTGCATTAAGCGTTTCCAAAACCTTGCGTTGCTTAATATCAATAACAGAAACACTGTTGTCGTTTGCATTGGCAACGAATAAATATTGTCCGTTTTTTGAGAGGCATAGATCGTTTGGATTATCACCAACTGCAACGTTGTCAATGATTTTATTTTGAGCTGTATTAAACACAATTATTTTATCGCAGCCCCAGCAGGTAATATAGAGTTCTGTTTTGTCTTTTGAGAGGAGGCAGGTATAA
>JBBRDW010000067.1:0-25330 GCA_038203525.1 Chitinophagales bacterium
AAGAAGCATGACAGCCTTGCGATAGCAACCCGCAGGGCATTGCAGCTGCAACCTACCAAATTAAAATAATAAATTGTTGCTGCTGCAATGGGCTGGCGAGCGGCTTGCGGAACCTGCCTGAAGAGAGACCGCTTTACCGGAATTTTGCTGCAGAATGAAATGAGCGCAGCAAAAAATAAAATGTGGCGAAGCCACACAAAATCGTTCTCATTTTTATTGTTTTACGAAACGTAGTGTTTTTCGTTTCTGAACTTTTGAACCTGCAGTTCTTATATAGGTACCAGATGCAATTCCGGCGATATCAATTTTAATACTCAACTAAAAATCTAAATATCACCAATTGAAAGGCGTGGTTTAGAGGTGCAATTAAAAACAAAAAAAAGCCCCTAAAAGGGGTTTTTATAAATACAAGATGAATTACTAATGAAAATTTGCTTACTACTAATGTGAAGATATTTACCGGATGAAGGAATAAAATAAACAGTAGTAATAACCGGAAGGCCCAAAGACCAAGGAACATAAGAACCCATTAACTGAAACATGATTTTTAAATTTAAAGATGAAAAAAAGAACAAAAAAAAGCCCCGAAGGGCTTGAACTAAGGCAACATAGCTAACCAACGCTTAGAACCAGGAGATGGATAACGACAACGACCAATAACAACGCCATGACTAACATAGATATGCCAACCATTAGCAGCGCAAACCCAAACCTGACAACCAGGAGTAAAACTTTGTAAATGATACATAAGATGAAATTTAAAAAATGATAAAATATAAATACAGAACTATACCAGCCATTGGGCATCGGCGCACTCCAAATTTTTTTAGCATAAATGTTGGCACTTCGCCGGGCACAGTGTGTCAGCAGAAGCGCCGGGCTGTGTTTATGGCTAAAAAAATTTGGATGCGTCCGGGTGGGTTTTGCGTGGGGGCGCCAATGGCTAACTTTGTGTAGTATTTGTTTTTGATGAATTCCCGGAGCGATAAGGTGAATGAGGAAGGTGAAGTTATATTTTAGTGCGCAGGCTTGCAGCTGCACTTTCTGGGATTGTGCGATCGTTTAGGGCTGTTGCTGGAGTGGCAATCGAAGCTTACTTATTGTTGCTGTAAGCCTACCGATTGAATCAAGGAAGTGTAGTGTACTTTACAGAACGAAATGAAATGAAGGAGGTTGCCTGAAAGCAGTAACGAAATGTAAGCTAATTGATAACAGAACAATGAAAGGATTGATTATTATTTCATGTCGAATTGAAATAAAATAATAACAGAACAAAGTTAACAACGAGGATGCTATGGAAAACTGAAGTTGGTATTAGACAATCAAAAATTGACAATCCTGAGCTGCATTTATTGATGCTCCATCAGTTTTGGGTTTCTTTTTGCTAATGAAGAAATGTTGAGTTCCTCATTTCCTTATAACTTATCCTCCTGGGGCCATTTCCAAGCATACCAAACAATCATCGAAGTAATTAAACATTCAATAATTGCAAAAACCGTTGCAAAGCGTAGCCATTTATCAGAATAATTTATTAATATCCAGAACATTAATGCAGTGTATAATATGCCAAATAATAAATTTAAAAAACAACTTAATTTAGGTTGTAACAATATTGATAAAAAAATCATCAAAGCAGATATTATCAAAACGAATGAGGCAGCAAATATCTTCTTAGGTGTTTTTAATAAGCTTTCACCACTAATTATGCGTTCAACTCTTTGTGGAATGAAGCTGCAACCATTACACTATCGGGAGGCTTTACTGTGCCGGGTGGAACAGTTTTTTTTAATTCTTCCCAATCAGGTTTTTTTTCTGCCGTGGTTAAGTAACCGCTGGTATCAACAAATTTTTTGAATTGTGCATTTGTTACTCCAGTAACATCAATATAAAATGGCGACGCCTGTACTTTGTGTCTTGGATATTCATCTGTACTTGCCTGTTCATTGTCGCCGCCCATATCAAATGTTCCACCGAGAATTAAGACCATGCCATTGACCGAAGTATCTCCGTTGAATTGACCAGCACCTGTATCAGCATTATTACCAAAACGATTTGGAACATTCATGCACGAATGAGCACTGTCGTCTTTACTGGTCACAGCCTCCGATTTGCCGTTATTGCAAGAAGTAATTATTGCTGTAATTAATAAGAGAGAGAAAATAATTGATTTAACCAATATTCAGTTTTGCGTTTCTGTTCCCAGTTGAACAGCTATTTCACCAACTCAAAACCATCCTTTAAACGAATATCTCTTGATGAAGCTCCAATCATCAGATCGAAGTCGCCAGGTTCTGCAACCCACTGCAACTGTTGATTGTAAAAAGATAGCTTCTCTTTATCAATTACAAACTTTATTGTTTGCGTTTCGCCAACCTTAATAAATATCTTTTTAAAATCTTTCAACTCTTTAACTGGTCTTATAATCGAACCAACTTTATCCCGCAGGTATAATTGTACAATTTCTTCCCCGTCGTATTTTCCGGTATTTGTAATATTTACCGCTACTTCAATCTGTTCATTGCTTTTCATTTTACTTTTACTCAATTTCAGATTAGCGTATTTAAAACTGGTATAACTCAATCCATATCCAAATTCATATTTAGGATAAATGGACAGATCGATGTATGATGAATTGTAATTGTGTTTTTCATCATTCTTTGCAGGACGGCCGGTATTAAAATGATTATAGTATATGGGTATTTGCCCAACACTAAGGGGGAAAGTCATGGCTAATTTGGCAGATGGATTATAATCGCCAAACAAAACATCCGCAATGGCATTTCCTGCTTCGCTACCCAGCCACCATGTATATAAAATGGCTGGGGCATTATCTGCAATATAATTAAACACCAACGGACGACCGGCGTTTACCAGCACCACAACCGGCTTGCCTGTTGCCAGTAATTCTTTAAAAAGATCTTCCTGTACACCGGGGATATTAATATTGCTTCGGCTTTTCGCTTCGCCACTCAAATCCCTTCTTTCGCCAATGCTTAATATTACAACATCGGCCTGTTTTGCAATCTCAATAGCTTCCGCAAATCCATCTTTATTATCTCCCTCAATATCACAACCTTTTGCATAAAGCAATGTTGTGCCAGCGCCAACTTTATTTTGCAAACCTTCCCATTGCGATACGATAAAACTGGAATCTACACCGGGTACTTCTACATCCCAAAAACCTTTATTTTGTTTTAACGATTTTACCAACGGACCGATAAATGCAATGGTTTTTGTGTTTTTAGATAAAGGCAATAAATCATTTTGATTTTTTAATAACACAATACTTTTAGCTGCAACCTCCCTTGCAACTTTTGGATGCTCCTGATTATTCAATTCGGTCTTTTCTCTTTCTGCATTACAAAAACGGTATGGGTCATTAAATAACCCCATTTCAAATTTTTTGAGTAGGATTCTTTTTACGGCGTCATCAATTAGTGTAACAGATATTTTTTTATCTTTTACCAATTGAGCAAGGTTTTCTTTATAACAGCGGCTTTCCATGTCCATATCACTACCTGCAGTAATAGCCGAAAGTGCAGCTTCATATTTGTTTTTTACGTTGCCGTGGCTAATCATTTCTCCGATGCTTCCCCAATCACTAACTACAAACCCTGTAAACCCCCATTTACCTTTTAGAATATCCCGCTGCAAATATTTATTTCCGGTAGCAGGTACACCGTTAACATCATTGAAAGCATTCATAAACGTAGCTACGCCGGCATCCACAGCAGCTTTAAATGGCGGCAGATACACTTCCCATAAAAGCCGGTCACTCATATCTACAGAATTATAATCCCGGCCGCCGATGGCGGCACCATAGGCGGCAAAATGTTTAGCACAGGCCATTACTGCGTTTATATCTCCTGGTTTTTTTCCCTGAAAACCTGTTACTCTTGCATACGCAATCTTTGAAGCCAGGTAAGTATCTTCACCAGCTCCTTCCATTACCCGGCCCCAGCGGGGATCACGGGCAATATCCACCATGGGTGCAAATGTCCATTGAATGCCACTGGCACTTGCTTCGGTTGCTGCAATTCTTGCAGATTTTTCCATGGCTTCCAAATCCCAACTGCAGGCCTCCGCCAATGGAATTGGAAAAGTGGTTTTATATCCATGAATTACATCCTGCCCAAATAATAATGGGATTTTCAGGCGAGATTCCATGGCAATTTTTTGCCAGCTTCTTGTTCGTTCTGCTCCCAAACTGTTGAGCAAAGAACCCACCTGGCCCTTACGAATTTGATTTGCCTTATCGTTGTCAATAGTAACGGGACCGGTTGCTTTCTGGTCATCATTATACTGATTAAGTTGTCCAATTTTTTCATCCAATGTCATCAGCCTCAACACAGAATCCACTTTTTGCTGTAGCGTTTTCTTTTGTGCTTGGCAGGGAACAACGCATACTAATCCCAGAAGAAAAAGGGCCGTTAATTTAAAACTGCTTCTAATCATTTTCATTAATTTATCTGCATTAACTTCCAATCCTATTATAGAAACTGCTAATTTCATTGTCAATCAATGATTAATTCTACATAAACCGGTAAATGATCCGAAGGATATCTAAGATTATCTGAGTCACTTAACACAGCAAATTTCTTAACCGTTATTTTACTCCCCTTTGAAATGAATATATAGTCTATTTTTTCAGCGACAGGTTTATTAAATTCAAACCCATTAAAAGTGCCAACAGGACCAAACGGCTTACTGATACAAACATCCTTTGTATCATCCATTGTCTTTTTAAGATTAGTGATCAATTCAGTTTCAGGAGTTGTATTAAAATCTCCCATAAAAATTACAGGCAAGTTCTTTTTATTCACTTCGTCCATTTTTTTAAGAATAAGTTCCACTCCTTTCGAGCGGGCTACCATTCCATTATTATCTAAATGAGTATTAAATACCAAAAATTGCTTTTTTGTTTTTTTATCTTTAAACAAAGCATAAGTACAAATTCTGATGTAAGATGCATCCCATCCTTTTGACATGGTATCAGGTGTATCCGATAACCAAAATGTACTTGCTTTTATCATTTTAAATCTGGAGTAATTGTAAAAAATAGCGGATGCTTCGCCTTTATTAACACCCTCTCTTCCAATACCAATGTGACGAAAAAATGTAAGAGAAGAATCAAGGTAATTGATTTGGCCAGGCATAGCTTCCTGTACTCCCATAAAATCAGGTTCATAAAACCTAATTTGGTTGGCAAACATTTCCTTTCGGTTGCTCCAGGCATTTTCACCGTCTGACACAAGTGCTAACCGTATATTATAAGTCATTACTTTTACTGACTGAGCATTTGATGCATAAAAGTTTGCAGTCAATAATAAAAAAAACAACGTTTTAATTCTCATCATTTTTAATTTTTTTAATTTTAAAAAAACTGACATAACCGGATTCAAGGTTTAATATTTTCCAATATTTGTTTTGCACCAACTATCAAAAGCAGAATGCAATTCGTTTACTTTTTCCGGATACTTTTCTGCAAGATTTATTCTTTCTCCCGGGTCTTTGGAAAGGTCAAATAGTTTTAAAGAAAAATCATTAAGTATTGGTTTTATATACTGTGCCGATGGCCTGCTTTTCCAGTGGTCTTCATTTGTATTGGTAAGTTTCCAATCACCCAGCCGCACGGCCCAGGTTTTTTGCCATTTCCATACAAGCAGACGATTTACATTTGGATTCAAAAGACTAATTCCATCCAATGTTGAATCTTTTAAATGAATACCTGCCGCTTCAACAGCAGTAGTTAAAATATCATTGGCTGAAACGTTTGTTGTTTCTACTTCTCCAGCTTTTACTTTTCCTGGCCATACGATTGCCATCGGCACTCTGATTCCTCCTTCCCATAAAGAATACTTACCAGCAGTAAGTGGCGCATTACTAGCACCCGTTAATGGTTCGCCCCCGTTGTCAGAAATAAAGATGATAATCGTTTCTTTATCCAACCCTTGTTTGTTTAAAGCATCAAGCAGGCGGCCAATATTATCATCCAGGCAGTTAAGATTTGCCAGATAATATTTTCTCATATCCTCATCGCCAATATCTCCCATGCGGGAATATTTATCGTAATAAGCAGCATAGGAACCGACAGGATGTTTGCCGAAAGTTTCTTTATTATCCGGGTCGTAATTAGGGATTGCTTTTACGTCAAATTTTTTCAGGTATTTCTCGGGTACTTCGTGAATAAGATGGTGAACGGAATTATAAGCCAATGTAAGAAAGAAAGGAGCTTTTCTTTCCCGTTCTACATACTTAATGGCTTCATCAGTAAAAATATCAGTCAGGTATCCTTCATCATAACTTTTTTCGCCCATATTATACATCAATGGGCCAAGCACAGCACTGGTACCCTCGGGATCAGGGGTTCTATCTTTTATGCTTTTTGAGCTAAGCCAGAAATCATGGGCATGGGCGCTGAACCCCAGAAACTCATCATACCCATGCATCAATGGATATTCCCGCACATTATTTTTGTGAAAGTTTTTCCCCAAATCATTTTTTCCAATACGGGCTGTTGCATAACCCGCTTGTTTCAAATACTCTGCAATCGTTTTTACATTGTCGGGTAAGCCCGGTCCCCAGCCTGCTTCCTTATCCCATCGAAACTGATTTTTACCCGTTATTATTCCTGCACGGGAAGGGCTGCAAACAGGAGCAGTAGTGTAAGCTTGAGTAAATATTATGCCTGCTTCGGCGATGCGGTTCATGTTAGGTGTTGATATTTTAGCGTCGTGATTACTGAATGGCTCAAAATCGGCATAACCCAAATCATCAATTACAATCAATACAATGTTTGGCTTTTTTGAAACTGTAGATTCAGTTTTTGATATTTTATTAGCACAGCCAACAAAAAAAAGCGACAGAAAAAAAAAATACTTTATCATAACAGCAGCATGTTTTAATTAGAAAATGTTGTGTCGAATTCTTCATCATTTTTTTTCGAACACTCTTATATAATCAACTTCCATAGTTGCAGGAAAAACACTGTCATCAACACCCATTTTACCGCCCCAGTTTCCTCCAATAGCCAAATTGAGGATTAAATAAAATGGTTGATCAAATGGCCATTCTGCAGTAGAAAGATGTTCATTTTCAATATGATTATAAACTACATTATTAACTAAGAAATCCATTTTTTCCGGTGTCCATTCAATAGCATAGGTATTAAACTCGGTGTAAGGATTCTTTATAAAAATTGATTTGCCCTTTTGTGTTCCTTTAATATGATTGTATGCTTTGGTATGAATAGTGCCATGTATGCTATCCGGATCGTAACCAACATGCTCCATGATATCTATTTCGCCACATTCGGGCCAGCTGATTTCTGTTCTGTTTTTGCCCAACATCCAGATAGCAGGCCAGGTGCCTCTGCCTGCCGGAAGTTTTGCACTTATCTCAATTCTTCCATACATAAACTCAGCCTTATCTTTTGTGAAGAGCCTAGCAGAAGTGTATTTATTATTTTCTTTGGTTTGCTTTAAAGCAGTGATGAATAACTTTCCATTTTTAACGATTACATTATTGGTATCAGCCTTTGTGTAATATTGCAATTCATTATTGCCGTATCCTTTTCCGCCTTCGGCATAACTCCATTTGGAACTATCGGGCAGACCTTTGTAGTTGAATTCTTCACTCCATTTTAATTTCCACCCTGCAGCTGTTGGATTTTGTTTTATTCGTTCGAAAAGTAACTCGGGTTCATTGGTAGTAATAAAATTAAATCCGTTTGCAATAAACCAGTCCATATCTTCTGCACTGTTTACCGTCCAGGCATTGAGCGTAATATTATTTTCTTTGGCTTCTGCTATCCATTCAGGATGTTTTTTAAAACCGGATATGATGTAATCTATCCCAGTTATTCCATCTGCTTTTAATTCCTTGGGCGATTTATTCGCTTCTAAGTATTGCGTACCCACTTTGGGATTAAGCGAAACTATTTTTTTCAGTATTTCATAATCAAAACTGATGTAAACAACTTTGGACTGCGCCTTTAATTCATTAATAAGCCGATATACTTTTTCTGCAATTGTTTGTCCTCTTTCTTTCGTTGCAGCCGGTTTTATTTCGCAAACCAATCGTGTTGCTGTATTATTTTTTATTCCGGCAAGAATATATTCCCTAAGGGTTGGCAATTTCTCTCCGTTAGAAAGTGTAAATTTTTCTAATTCGGCAAAGGTTGTTTTCTCAACCAATAAATTATTGTAGTGTGGATCATGATTAATGATTAGTGAATCATCAGCAGTCATCCGAACATCAAATTCGGAACCTGTATACCTTAATCTTATGGCTTCCTTCAAAGAAGCAATTGAATTTTCGGGCAGACTATTTTTTTTCCACGCTCCACGGTGAGCGATAACAATATTGTCAGCAAATGGGCCTGAGCTTTTTGAAATGCTTTTTGTTGAGTTGCAGGAAAGGCATCCTGAAATAATTACAATAAAATAAGTAAGTCGCATATTATAAATGAATAAATGTTTTGAAAATAAATGCAGCCAGTAATCCTCCCACAACAGGGCCAACAACAGGAATCCAACTATAAGCCCAATCACTTTTCCCTTTGCCTTTTATGGGCAATATTGCGTGTATTATACGAGGCCCTAAATCCCTGGCAGGATTTATGGCATAACCAGTTGCCCCTCCTAACGAGAGCCCGATACCTAATACCAAAAGCGCTACTGGTAAAGCATCCAACGTTCCCAACGAGTTTGACGGTTTTGCAATAAAAAGCACAGCTAATACCAAAATAAATGTCCCAATAATTTCGGCAATAAGATTATGGTACTTGTTTCTAATTGCAGGTGCTGTACAAAACGTTGCCAATTGCAAATCGGCATCGTTTGTTTCATCAAAATGCTGACGATAATTAAACCATACAATTACAGCACCAATCATAGCACCCGAAAATTGCCCGGCAATATAAACCGGTACGTCACTCCAGGGAAAACCATTGAATGCAGCCAAAGCTAAAGTTACCGCTGGGTTAATATGTGCGCCACTGCCGTGTGATGCTACATATACGCCAACAAATACAGCGATCGCCCAACCAAAAGTTATTACAATCCAGCCACTGTTTTGACCTTTTGTTTTTGATAACACAACATTAGCGACCACACCGTTGCCTAAAACAATTAAGAACATAGTACCAAGCAGTTCTGCCAAAAATGGAGTCATAAAATAATTTTTATTTTGTTAATCAATTAAATAGCCTTTTGCCAGTTCCGTAAATTCTTTCAGCTGCTCCTGTTTCCATTGAGCCGTGTTGCCAGTTAGTATAACAAACATATCGGCTACAACCACTGCTGCTTCTATGGCTGCCTTCGCATCCAGAAAAAGCAATCGTATCCGTCTTGCCAAAACATCTTCTACAGTTATAGCCATTTCATTTTCAAAAAACCATTTTACTTCTGCTTTTGTATATGGATACAAAGGATGTATTTTTTCTCTCAATGAAGAATCTTTTTCCATCAGCTGTTTTATTCCAACGGCATCAACACCATAAACAGATAAGTGGTCATTTCCTGTAATTTCCGTACAGCCATGAATTTTTAAATCTTTTGTTTTTACCGGGGAAAATTTTAATCCTGCTTTTTGTATTGCTTTGTCAATCGTATGTTCAGCCATACTTCTGTAGGTCGTCCATTTGCCGCCGGTAACATGCACCAGTCCCGAAGGCAAAACTTTTATTACATGGTCTCTTGGCATTACTGAAGTTTTCTTTTTGTCTCCCACTTTAGCCAACGGCCTAAGACCAACAAAAACACTTTTTACATCTGCATTGCTGATATTTGAATTAGTATAACGATTAACATGGCTGATAATAAATTCAATTTCTTCATTCTGCGGTTTCGGTTCGGGTGTGATGTTATTAATTGGCGTATCGGTAGTTCCCAGTAATAATTTATCGTGCCAGGGAATAGCAAACAACACCCTGCCATCATCTGTTTTTGGAATCATCATCGCTGCATCGCCTCCAAAATGTTTTTTTTCTATCACCAAATGAATTCCTTGCGACGGAGCAATCGTTTTTTCGGAAACGCCTTCTGCCAGTTGTAATAGTTCATCTGCAAAAACACCCGTAGCATTGATGACTACTTTGGCATTTATTTCAAACTCAGTTCCGTTTATTTCATCTGTGGCTTTTACCCCTGTTATTGTATTTCCGTTTTTAATAAAGCCGGTAACGCCGCAATAATTAAGAACTACAGCGCCTTGTTCCACCGCAGTCTGGGCAAGGTTTATGGCAAGGCGGCTATCATCAAACTGTCCATCAAAATATAAAATACCGCCAGCTAATTTTTCTGCAGATAAATCCGGCAAATAATTTAGTGCTTCTTTTTTAGTAAGCAATTTTGTTTTACCCAAACTTAATTTACCTGAAAGAAATTCGTATGCCCAAAGGCCAATTCCGTAATACCATTTTTGCCACCATTTATACGTTGGTACCACAAATGATATTGCATGACAAATATGGGGTGCATTACGCAGGAGTCTTCCCCTTTCTAATAATGCTTCTCTAACCAAACGAATATTACCTTGTACCAAATACCTTACACCTCCATGTAGTAATTTGGTAGCCCTGCTAGACGTACCTTTTGAAAAATCATATTTTTCCAGCAACAATGTTTTATATCCTCTGCTAGCTGCATCCACGGCGCATCCTAAGCCGGTAGCACCACCGCCAATAATTACAATATCAAATTCTTTTTGGTTCGTTATTTCTTCTAATGCTTTGTTTCTTTTCATGTACTATGTGCTCATTTTAAGCAATTGCCAATGCAGCATTAACAGCCTTATGCCATCCGTCGGTTAATTCTTTTCTGTCTTTTTCTTCTATTGCAGGAGAAAATATTTTTTCCACCTTCCATTGCTGCTGAAGTTCATCTATACTTTTCCAAAAACCAATCGCCAGCCCGGCAAGGTAAGCAGCACCCAATGCAGTGGTTTCTGTTACTGTTGGCCTGATAACTTTTGTATTAAGCACATCGCTCTGGAATTGCATCAGCAAATTATTTTTAGTGGCCCCGCCATCAACTCTTAATTCTTTAATTTTGATGTTACTGTCGGCTTCCATAGCTTTTAATACATCCATTGTTTGATATGCGATACTTGCAACAGCCGCCCTTGCTATGTGTGCAGCCGTACTACCTCTTGTTAAACCTGTAATCGTTCCTCTTGCGTGTGGGTTCCAATAAGGAGCCCCGAGCCCTGCAAATGCTGGTATTACATACACACCGTCAGTTGAATCCACTTGATTAGCCAAGGCCTCTACATCGGCAGATGTTTTTATAATACCCAATCCGTCCCTCAACCATTGTACTACTGCGCCACCAATAAATACACTGCCTTCCAGTGCATAATGCGTAGTGCCATTTATTTTCCAGGCAACAGTTGTTAATAAATTATTGGTAGAAGCAATCATTTTTTCGCCGGTATTCATCAACATAAAACAACCTGTACCGTAGGTATTTTTTACCATACCCGGCTGTGTACATAACTGCCCAAAGAGTGCTGCCTGCTGGTCGCCTGCAATACCAGCAATTGGTATTTCTGTTTTGTCATCAAGTAAATTGGTGTAGCCGTATACTTCACTACTACTGCGAATTTGCGGCAACATATTGCCAGGTACGTCTAATATTTTTTCTAACTCCCCATCCCATTCTAGTGTTTGAATATTGCAAAGCATCGTACGGCTGGCATTGCTGACATCTGTTGCATATATTTTACCAGCAGAAAGTTTCCACAGTAACCAGGTATCAATGGTACCAAAACACAATTCGCCTTTTGCAGCTTTGTCTCTGGCTCCATCAACATTATCTAAAATCCATTTTATTTTAGTGCCACTGAAATATGCATCTGTTACCAGACCGGTTTTTTGCTGAATGGTTTTATCCAGCCCCTTCGCCTTTAACTCATCACAAAAAGAAGCAGTTCTTCTGTCTTGCCACACAATGGCATTGCACACAGGCTCGCTGGTATTTCTGTCCCATACCACCGTAGTTTCCCGCTGGTTGGTAATTCCAATAGCAGCAATGTCAACAGCAGTAATTTTTGCTGCTGCCATTACTTCTTTCATAGTAGCCAACTGGGTTTCCCAAATTTCATTGGCATTATGTTCTACCCAGCCCGGCTGGGGAAACAGTTGTGTAAATTCTTTTTGCGCAATAGCGATTACATTTCCGTTTTTATCAAACAAAACCGAACGGCTGCTTGTAGTGCCCTGATCAATTGCTAAGATGTATTTTGGCATTTAAAAGCTGATTTAAAAATGGAAAATGTTTTCCACGGATGTGAAAATATATATGTTGATAATTTGCGTTAAAAAAAGGTTGTTAAGGTTTGCGAAGGCTCCCCAAAACAACCCTTAATCTAACGCTTACTTTTACTTAATGTATGAAAAGGTTAATACCCTGTATTCTGCGGGTAACTGGGCCCTAACAAGTTTATTTCGCTCAATGGTATTGGCCAGTTTACCATATATGACTTCATATTTCTTCTAGCATCATTTTTATATGGCAAAGGTTTTGCGGGTGTATTGTTAGCTCCACCAGCCGTAGAATTTTCAGCACTAAGATCGCCAGCCATACCATAGCCAGCATGGTCAATTATATAAGAATAAAGCTTTCCGGTTCTTTTTAACATATACATTCTTCGTCCCTCAAAAGCCAGCTCCTTAGCCTCCTCATTTAAAATAGAATCTAAAGTAATAACGCTTATTTTAGGAATGCCGGCTCTTGCCCTTACTGCATTTAATTGGCCCAGAGCTGTACGGGATAACGGTCCGTCAGCTACTGTACCAATATTGTTTAACATCAGGTTTGCTTCAGAGGCAAATAAAAATGTTTCCGCAAGGCGAGCCATCATGATATTTTTATATTGGAAGTCCTGGGTGGGTATTCCATTATCAGGAAAATATTTTTTACAACCGGCATTTAAACGGATAAACCAAAAGTTTCTATCAGCCGAAGCAGCCGCAAATTCTTTCCAAGTGGCATGAACTATTTTTGTGCCAAGTAATGCCTGGTTAGGCACTGTAGCCGGATCATTGTAAAGATAATCCTGAATATAATAAGCCCCCTTTATCCTTGTATCTGTAGAATAGGCGTTCAATAAATTGCGCAGATAATTATTCAAAGTAAGCCATCCAAATCCACGTCCGCCTTGCTCAATTGAATATTTAGAACCTGGTATTAGCTCGGCATAGTTTGGCATCAGGTTAAAATTTATTTTATTAACACCTCCATCAACTCCTTGTTTGCTTTGCAAAGCCCATAAAGTTTCAGAATTTTTTAAATCACCTGCAAAAACAGCAGTTGTTGTAGATACCAGACTATAAGCACCGGAGTTAATTACAGCCTCTGATTGCAATTTTGCTTCGGGCCAGTTTTGTTGCCACAATGCTACTTCAGCTTTTACGTGACGGGCAGTGGCTTGTGTTATTCTGCCAAAGTCGGCCGTTGTCATGCTTAAATTTGTGATGGCAAATGTAAGGTCATCGTTTATCAATTTATAGATATCTGCTTCCGGCGTTTTGTTCAATACTATATTCGTTGCATTTTCAGGCGTTGTAGGCTCAGTGGTTACAAAAATATTATTGAATAGTTTATACAAGGTAAACACAGCATTGGCTCTGAAAAATTTAGCCTCCGCCAGCACTTTGGTTCTGCGAATTTCATCCATTCCTGTAATACCTTCAGCTGCTTTGATGATTCCATTTGCCCTGTCAATAATTTTGTAATAAGTTTTCCAGTAGGTACCAAATACTCCACTGTTGTCAGGACGGGTGCCACTGCTCATTTTTCCATAATTTGAAATTTCACCTCCGCGGGGAATAGTCAAATCGTCTCTTGAATCTATAACAATCGGGTCTGATCCATTATTGGTATTTACATTCTCCCAAAAAGCCCGCTGCAAATTATATAATCCAACAACAGCCGATTCGAGCCCTTCTGGTGTATTGTACACAAACTCTGCAGTAAACTGTGTAGTTGGATTTTCAGTTAAGAATTTTTTACAGGAAGTAAATGATACAATTACCAAAAGCAGCGCAAAGCATACATTCAGTTTCTTATTATAAAGTTTCATACTTAATTTTTTAATAGTTATTATTTTTATACGCTTTACAGTCCTACGTTTAAACCAAATGTAAATGACTTTGTATCCGGAAATTGATTGGGGTTGTTTTCCGGACTATAAGACTTATACTGTGTTATGGTAAATAAGTTTGATGCTGTTGCATAGACTCTCAGGCTGCTTAACTTAACTTTATCGAGCAAAGAGTTCTTCATATTATACCCTAATGAAAGCGTCCTGAGCCTTACATAAGAGGACTCTCTCAGCCCTAGTACACTTACATTGGGCGGCGCCGAACTATAGTTTGGCCTTGGGAAAGTATTTGAATGATTTTCTGGCGTCCAGTAATCAACCTTAATGCCATTGCGAACACTTTGTAATGTACCGCCTTCATTAAAGGAAGATAAGTAAGGATTTATTTTCATGGTGCCTTGCACTATGTATAAATCGGCCAGCAGGTCAAAACTTTTGTACGACAATGTAGTTGAAATAGAAGAGAACCACTTAGGATCTGTTGCTATTATTACCTGGTCAGCATCACTTATTACACCATCGCCATTTACGTCTTTCAATTTAATAGCACCTGCTAAAAGATTAGTAGGGTTTTGGAAAGGTGTAACAGTACCTCCTAATGTTCCTTGTGCAGAATTTTTTGCTTCATCATCCGTTTGAAAAATGCCATCAAATAGATAAGTTCGGATATTATTAATTGGCTGGCCAACATAGCGCCCTCTTCCTAAATCATTCTTTTGTTCACCATCAACTCCCACCACTCCTGTTTTTACAATTTCGTTTCTGTAACGTGTGTAGGTTGTTGTAACATTCCAGTTTAAATCCTTTTGGCGAATAATATTTCCGCTTAGTAATATTTCAAGGCCATGATTTTTTGTTTCACCACCGTTGGTTATCGTATTGGTATATCCGCCAATACCTGATAAAGAAATATCAGTTAATAAATCGGTAGTGCGGGTATTAAAATAATCAACTGAACCTGTTAACCGGTTTTTAAATAACCCAAAATCTAACCCCACATTAAAAGTTGTAGAAGTTTCCCAACTTAAATTCAGATTATTTAACTGATTACCCGGTAGATAACCCGAGAAGAGTACACCATTAAATATGTAAGGGTAGTTGCCTACAACACCCAAAGTTGTGTATGGGTCCAGCGACTGATTACCTACTGCACCATAGCTGGCTCTTAGCTTCATCGCACTGATTGGCTTTACGTTTTTTAAGAAATTCTCTTTGTGCATTTGCCAGGCAATAGCTCCTGCAGGAAAAAATCCCCACTTTTTATTTTCCGCAAATACAGATGCACCGTCATAACGGGATGTAAAGGTTAAAAGATATTTATCCATTAATGTATAGCGTACCCTGCCAAGGAAAGAGGCTAACCGGTATTGTTCTTCAACCCTTGATGTTTTAAAGAATAAGGCATTTGTAATTCCATCATAACGTAAAATATCATTTCCAAATCCTGTACCTACTGACTCGGTTCTGGATGTATTACGCTGGTTAACGGATTGTACAAGCGTTGCATCAAAACGATGATTGTCTGATAGCTGGCCTTTATAGTTTACAATATTTTCAATCAGGTATTCTTCTCTAAGATTGTTTACCACATTGGCACGGCCTTGATCTGTAACACCAGAACCATGTATGCTGGAAATGTAAATTCCTTGGTCGGTGTATCTGCGGCTTAGCAGTGTATTTACCTTATAAGAAAAGTTTTTGGATAGCTTATAATTTCCAACAAGATTTAAATTGAAAAAATTTGTTTTAATATCATTATCAGATTCTCTGATATTCCACAATGGATTGATAGTTGTGCTGCTTGCATTAGTTCCTGCCACGTTCCTTACAAGATTACCCTTATCATCATATGGACCAGCAAAAGGAGAAATGGTAATAAAATCAAGGTTGCTGCTTTCTTGCCGTTGCTTGTCTGTCGATACGTTTAAATTAGCTTCTATACTTGCCCTGTTATTTATTTTTTGCTCCAGATTGATTCGGAATGTACCACGTTTATAATCTGCTGAAGGAATCAACCCTTTTTGATTAAAGTAACTAACACTGCTAAACAGTTTTGTATTTTCAGTTCCGCCGGCCATAGTGATGGTATGGCTATTGATAATTCCTGTTTGCAATACCGCTTTTTCCCAGTTTGCGTAATTCCCTTTTGCAAAATTAATATACTCCAGCGCCTGCGTAGTACCACCAAAATTTACCGAATCAGGGCTATAAGGTTGTACACCACCAACAACGGCATTATTTGTACGTCGGGCTTCTCTACGTAGTTGGGCAAATTCATCAGCCGAATAGAGGTCGAAATTTTTAGTTAGCTTTTGCGTAGTTAAGTAATTGTTTACTGAAATTTTCAATTTACCCACTTTGCCTCTTTTTGTTGTAATTAGTATTACACCGTTGCTGGCTCTTGCTCCATATATAGCCTGTGCAGATGCATCCTTCAAAACTTCAATAGAAGCAATATCATCCGGATTTACATCATTAATATTTTCAATTGGGAAACCATCCAATACAACTAGCGGATCGTTACCGCCACGAATTGAATTTCTCCCCCTGATTAATATATTGGAAGTACCACCCGGCCTTGCAGAGCCCAGTGTTACCTGCACACCCGCAGCCTGACCGCGGATCATTTCCGCAACATTGGTTGTGGGAATGGCTTTGGCTTTTTCCAGGTCTATTTTAGAGACTGCACCAATCACATCACTTTTTTTCTGTGTACCATATCCAACAACCACTATTTCCTCACCTCGGGCAATTGCTGCTGTAAGTTTTACGGTAATGCTAGCCTGATTATTAATTTTAACCTCCTGCGTTTCGAAACCTACATAAGAAATAATTAGTGTAGAATTTGGCTCAGCATTAATTGAGAAGTTGCCATTGGCATCTGTTTTAGTGCCAGTATTGGAACCTTTAAGCAGTACGGTGGCACCTACTAAAGGTTGCCCGCTTTCATCCGTAATTTTCCCTTTTACATCTATAGCTGTTGGCGGCGGTGGCGGGGCATTAATTTCAGGGATTATTAATTTTCTTTTTACAACTATTGTATTTTCAGAAATTGTATAAGCCAGTTGCTGGTTCTTAAAACAAAGGTCCAGTACTTCTTCAATACTCGCTTTTTTAACATTTAAGGTAACATTTTTGGCTGATGAAATTACTTCATCAGCATAAAAGAATTGATAGCCGGTTTGGTTTCTGATTTCTTCAAAAACTTTAGTAAGAGCTATATTATTCTTTTTTAAAGTTACATTTTGTGAGTAGCTTTTGGCACTAACCTGAAGACAGGTTGCGATTAGTAAAACTGTAGCAAGTTTCATAATCCTGATCGTTTTGGTTAACGTCCGGTTTTTATAGAACCGGAACTTTGAAAGAGCTGATAAATACATAAATTTGTATTGTTTGGGTGATTTAATAAGCAGTCGTTAAGAGATTTTGTTTATTCCAATCCTCAAATTTTGGCCGGGTTTCGCTGCAAACGGAATCCGGTTTTTTATTTGAAATCGAATTTAGAATTTAGCCATCCCTGACCTGAGGAAATAGTAATTCAAATATCATTGACATTTTTTTCTTTATTATTGCGATACAATTATTTTTTTATTATCAATTCTAAAGTTCACTTCGCCTGTTAGTTTAAGTTTTTCAAACACCTTAGATACACTATCATTCCTTGTTAATTGTCCGGTGAAATGAAGATTAACGTTGCTTTTATATTCAATATCTACATCGTACCATCTTGAAATTTGCCTCAGAATAGATTTCAAATCAGCACTTGAAAATTGAAAACGCCCGTTTTTCCAGGCCATTACTTCTTCTATATCTGCGTTGTTTAAAACAGCAATTTCTCCCGCTCTACTAACTCCAGCTTGCTGCCCGGGCTGTAAAAACCTGGCTTCCTGATTTGCAACTGAAACTTTTACCTTTCCTTCAAGCAGCGTAGTTTTTATGGTAGCCTCATCATCGTAAGCATTTATATTAAAATGGGTACCCAGCACTTCTATTTCAGATAAGGCTGCTTTAACTTTAAAAGGCATGGCTGCATTTTTTGTTACCTCAAAATATGTTTCGCCGGTCACTTCAACTCTTCGTTCTGTTCCTTTAAAAGCTACTGGAAATCGGATGGAAGAAGCTGCGTTAAGCCAAACCTCAGTTCCGTCTGATAAGGTTACATTATATTGACCTCCACGTGGTGTTGAAATAGTATTGTAAAATGCTTCATCATTTTCTGTAATCTGTTTACCATTCAGTGTATAAGCCAATAGCCCGTTAGCTAACTTTTCCACCTTAACATTGCCCTGCTTGCTTAATGTACCATTTAAGGCACTGTCCAAAATAATTGTTGAGCCATCTGACAAAGTGAGCGTAGCCCTGTTGCCGCCGGGAGCAATATCGCTTTTTGGAGCAGGTTTTGTGATGTTGGTTTTTGAAATGTCCTTTGTAGAAGATTTGGGCAAAAGTATTAAATAAGCCCCTATAGAAAGCAATACGAGAATAGAAGCTGCCGCCGCAGATAGCTTCCACCTGCGGTTATTAGTTGCAACTTTGGGTTCTTCAATTCGATTAGTCGTTTCAAGTAGGCGCATTTTAATCCGCTCACGTATTTCACCCTCATGTGAATTTTCGTTGCTGATTAAGTTAATTTCAGAATCGCTAAATGAATAATACCATTCATTTAAAATATTTTTCTCTTCATCTGTAGCCCGCCCTGTTTGGTATTTGTCAATCAGAGCCAGAATGTTTTCTGGAACTTGCATATAATAGTAAGTGTATTAAATGAGGTATTGCACCTATGCGAAGGCAAAATATTTTTTTATTCCAAAAAAAAACTTGAGAAAATTACAGATTAGAATAGACTGAGAAAAGAATTTGTGGCCAGTTTTAATTGTTTCAGCGCCTTGTTTAATTGGTTTTCAACTGTTTTTGGAGACAGATCCAGTTTTTGCGCAATTATTTTTACGGGCATTCCATCATTGCGGCTATATTTAAATATCAGCTTGCACCTTTCCGGTAGCTTTTCAACCTCAGTCTTTACAATTTCAAGGATTCTTTTATAATGAAGGGAAGCTTCAATAGGTAAGTCGATTATGCAAGCTTGATGATTAACATTGGAGTAAAAACGTTGTTTTTGTATTTTTTTTATTTTTGCCAATACCATATATTTCGTGGCTGTAGCTAAATAGTTTTCCAGCGACTCAATTTCCAATTTTCCCCTGTTGGCCCAAAGACTGGCAAAAACATCATGTACAATATCTTCAGCAGACTGAATTTCATTTAGCCTGTTGTAAGCTACTGCGAAAAGTTTTTTCCAATAACGATTGTATAACTCTGTAAAAGCCATATCGTCATCCTTGGATAGTAACCCCAAGAGTTCATTATTATCATATAGCTGATATTTTCGCATTTTGCAATCTTCATAAAGTTAGGTTAAAGTTACGATAGCAACAAAATGCTGCTTGAAAACAAAGGAATTGAAGGCACTAAAAAAATTTAAATTGTTTGACTAAAATTATACCTGCTTTCTAAGCATTAGCTTTTTATTGTACAGGTTGATAATGAATCTACAGAAGGCGAAATTTTAGCTAACCGGTTTGAATTATGTGGAACACCTATGCTGATATACTTGGTACCGTAAGGGCAAGTAATATACAAATCAACAGGGTATAAAAGTGCCAAAGACCATATTTGTTGGCTGCGCTGCAGCGAAGCGTTGGCAAAACCATGCCACACTTAGACAGCCTCAGTGTGCGACGGCTAAGTGTGGCGTGTGTTTTTATTAGAGGGTGCTGCAACCGCATACAACTTAACCCAATAGATTTTGGAACAGAGCGTAGCGGCGGTAAAAAAAGCAGAGAGGCGACAGCTACAAAATGAAGGAAGCGTGGATTGCAGCTATACGCAAATAAAATAATTGGTGAGGAACGAGCCGGTATTTTTTTGCATTTGGCTGCGAAGGCGGATTTCATTTGCAGCTATTGGAGGAACGACAATTGCTGTAATTGTGTTAGAAGGATAAAGTTCTCGATACAAATACAGTTTTATCAATGCGACAGATACAACATTTTCTGTCGAAACAAAAAAAAGCCCCTAAAAGGGGTTTTTATAAATACCAGATGAATTACTAATGAAAATTTGCTTACTACTAATGTAAAGATACTTACCAGATGAGGGAATAAAATATACAGTAGTAATAACCGGAAGGCCCAAAGACCACGGAACATAAGAACCAATTAACTGAAACATGATTTTTAAATTTAAAGATGAAAAAAAAATAAAAAAAGCCCCGAAGGGCTTGAACTAAGGCAGCATAGCTAACCAACGCTTAGAACCTGGAGGTGGATAACGACAACGACCAATAACAACGCCATGACTAACATAGATATGCCAACCATTAGCAGCGCAAACCCAAACCTGACAACCAGGAGTAAAACTTTGTAGATGATACATAAGATAAAATTTAAAAAATGATAAAATATAAATACAGAACTGTAACAGCCATTGGGCATCGGCGCACTCCAAATTTTTTTAGCATAAATGTTGGCACTTCGCCGGGCTCTGTGGGACAGCCGTAGCGCAGGGCTGTGTTTATGGCTAAAAAAAATTGGATGCGTCCGGGTTGGTTTTGTGTGGGAGCGCCAATGGCTAACTTTGTGTAGTATTTGTTTTTGATGAATTCTCGGAGCGATAAGTTGAAAGAGGAACGTTAAGTGGTATTTTAGTGCGTAGGCTTGCAGCTGCCCTCGTTTGGGTATTGCGATGGCAAAGGGCTGCTGCTGGAGTAACAATCGAAGCATATTGACTTTTGCTGAAAGGCTACCGACTGAATAAACGAGGTGCAGTGTAGTGTAGTTCACGGAACGGAACGGAACAAAGTGTCCTTCGACTTCGCTCAGGATGAAGAAGGTGGCCTGAAGGCAGTAAAAAATCATTCCACAATCTTTAATCCAATATATAATCACCAGCACTTTACCAAGTAGGCTCACATAACGAAGTGAAGCACTTTGTGCCTGTGCTATCTTTGCAGTTTATTTTATTTTTTACGGTGGATTGCCAGTTTTTAGCTCTTGGATTAACTGGTTGCCAGGTGTACCCTGAATAGAAATACATTACCAAGAAATCATTTTAACCTACCGATTGAAAGAGATGTGTGAATAATGTAAGTCTTTGCCTCATAATATAAAATCTGCCACTTTTATTAGACCTACCTTTAGATGCAGCGCAGAAATTGCAGAAAATGAACAGACGAAAATTTATTGCTATTGCTGGAAGTTCGATTGTTATCGGAGGTGTAACTTATTATTTGCTGAGTGATAAAAATAATTTTGTAAGAGCTGATAGTAAGCAAAATGACCCAATTAGTATTTTATTAAAGCCTGATGAAAGGGACATTCTATTTTTAGCATCACTTGCCCCAAGCGGCCATAATACACAACCATGGTTTGTAAAATATGTTGAACCCTATCATTGGATAATTGGCAATGATAAAAACCGTTGGCTTCCAGGTGTTGATCCCACCCAACGGGAAACCATTCTATCAATCGGAGCTTTTTTACAAAACCTTGAATATGCAGCCGGTGACTTGGGCTACAATTGTGAGTACACCATATTAGCAACAAGCAATCAGGATGAAAATATTATTGATATTAAACTCAATAAAAATAATCATGCAATAAAGTATGCCATTGAAAAAATAAAACAACGCCGAACAGTAAGAACAAATTATTTAAGTAATCTTTTTAAAAAGGAAGACCTCAATTACTTAGTTAATACAGGAACTGATTTCATCCATTACTTGCCCAATACTTCCAAAGAACATCAATGGTTAAATGAACAAACCATTGAAGCCAACAGAATACAAGCATACCGGGATGCGGCACAAGTTGAATTAGCAAACTGGATAAGGTTTTCAAGCAAAGATGCCGGGCAGCATATGGATGGTTTAACATTGGCGGGAATGGAAATAGATGGTATACCGGGCTGGTATTTACGCAATTTTTATGACAAAGAAGATGTAATGAAAAAAAGTTTCCGAGAACAAAGTATTGATAAAGTGGTGAAACAAGTTTCACAATCCGCAGGCTGGCTAATAATTACAAGTAAAGATAATTCGGTAACAACATTGCTGGAAACAGGTAAAAGAATGCAACAGCTTTTTTTAAAAGTACGGGAAAGAAATATTGCTATTCATCCAATGACACAAATAATTGAAGAAGCATCTAGCAATCAAATATTAAATCAATCAATTGGTATAAATGAACCTGTGCAGTTTATTCTACGTGCCGGTTATTTAAAATATTATCCAGCCCCTGTAACATTAAGACGTTCTGTGGATCGGTTCGTAAGAACCTGAAAAAAGAATATTTGAAAATCTTAAAAATATTTTATGTTTAAATATATTTTCGCCTTTATACTGCTTATACACGGCCTCATCCACTTCATGGGTTTTGCAAAAGCATTTAACTATGGCAATATTACCCAAATCAGCAAAGAAATCTCAAAACCATCGGGTATGCTTTGGTTGCTGACTGCATTTTTATTTATTGCTGCTACCATTTTATTCTTGGTAAAAAAAGATGTATGGATGTTTGTTGGATTAGCAGCAGTAATCATTTCGCAAATACTAATTTTTACTGTTTGGAAAGATGCAAAATTTGGCTCCATTGCCAACATCATTATTCTTGTTGCGGCTGTGTTAAGTTGGGGAAGTTATCATTTTGAAAAAGAATATCAACAAGATGTAAAAGAAAATCTGGAGCTCACTAATTTATTGAAAACAGATTTACTTACTGATACAGATTTGCTGCCGTTACCCGAGCCTGTGCAACGTTACCTGAAATATACAGGTGTATTAAACAAGCCCAAACTTAAAAATATGCGTATTGCGTTTGAAGGCCAAATGAGAGAAAAAGGAAAAGATTTTTTCCCGTTTACTTGTGTACAATATAATTTTTTTAATGAGCCCACCCGACTATTTTTTATGAAAGCTAAAATGAAAGGGATTGCCGTTCCCGGTTATCATAAATATAACAATGCAACCGCTTTGATGGATATAAGACTTTTTGGATTTTTCCCTGTTGTAAAAAAAAGTGGAAAAGATATGGACCAGGCAGAAACCGTAACACTGTTTAATGATATGTGTTTGATGGCTCCTGCAACATTAATAGACAAACGAATTATCTGGCAAGCCATTGACAGCAATTCGGCAAAAGCAACATTTACAAATCATGCTACTACAATATCTGCTATTTTATATTTTAATACGCAAGGGCAATTGATTGATTTTATTTCCAACGACAGGGATGTAAATCACTACCCATTTTCTACACCGGTAAGTAACTATAAAAATATCAACGGCATAAACATAATGACTTATGGTGAAACGATTTGGCATTATCCTGATGGGGAATTTGTTTATGGAAAATTCACTTTGAAAAGTATTGAATACAATGTAAAAGAATTTAAATAATGCAAATCCAACTTTCTAAATCATCTCTTATTCTTTCAATCATTATTACTGTGCTTTCTGCCATTGCATCAGCAGGAGGAATATGGATAATTGTTACCCTTGTGTGAATATTGGATTGTAGGTTGCTATAAAAAACTTTAAAGAATTAAATGCAATAATTTATAAATAGCCGATGCTTCACTTAAAAATATTTATAAAATACATTATAATTTTGTACTTACTCATTGCAGTAGTCTATTGGATATTTATTCATCCTGCATATATGAATTGGGGTGCAACATCTGCCGAAATTAAAATGAAGTTACCCGGAGACGAACTTATTTTCTCCAACAGAATTATATCTACCCGTGCCATCAATATTCATGCAAAAAAAGAAAAAATATGGCCTTGGTTTGCACAAACGGGGCAAAACCGTGGGGGCTTCAACAGTTACTATTGGTTAGAGAATTTGTTTGGTGCAAAAATGGTCAATGCAAATATGGTTCATCCCGAATGGCAAAATCCACAACCAGGTGATACAGTTTATTATGGAAAAAATCAAGGTTATGCATTAGTGGCTTTGGTACAGAAAAATGAATATTATTCATTAAGTGGATGGACATTTTATCTGCATACTATGGATACGGCTAATTCAAGATTAATTGTTCGTTATCCATCTATGGAGGTAAGGCAGCGTAAATTTACTAAGCTCTATTATTAGGGTTTGTTTGAGCCTCTCCATTTTATTATGGAAACAGGAATGATGATGGGTATAAAGCAAAAGGCAGAAAGACAATAAATAAAATGCCAAAAAGTAAAATAAATATCTCTAATAAAGTTACAGCATTTAATGGAGCAACTTTAGCTGTGGCTTCCGTATTTGCATATTCAATAATGGTAATGATATATGCCATTATCCGTTCATCAGCTACCATTTACAGCATAATGCCAATGGGGGAAAGAAATAGTATTTTATGGGCTAATAGCATTTCGGTTGCTTATTCGGTTGCTGTTTTTTCTATTATACTGGCTTTAATTTCATCGATTTCAGGAGCCATTGCTGCTGTTATTTTAAAAAACTTATTACTTTACTTTAATCCAAAATTTATTTCTAGAAAAACTGTTTTTATATGTTGTATTGCAGCTTTTGCATTGCTCATCATTTTGTATCTCTTACTCTATGGTGTGCTGAAAGATTGGATGACATTCAATTATTTTGAAACATTTTCATTTTGGTTTTTATTTCCTGCTGCTATCTTTTTTTCAGCTTGTGTAATTGGGGGCATTAAATTAAATAAGGATTTAAAGACAAGGATGGTTATATCAAGCTCACCTACTGGCAGGAAATTTACGTGACTGAAATTATAATGAATAAGAAAGAACACAAAGTTTAATAACTAAAATGAAGCGTAATCTTACAACCATCAAAATAATTCATACCCTCATTTGGGTTTTCTTTAATGTAATATTATTTTATATGGCTTACGCTGTAATTGCAAATAATATTGACAAATATGTTTGGATTGGTATTGGCCTTATTCTATTGGAGGGTATTGTACTGCTCAGTTTCAAAAAAATGTGTCCGCTTACAATAATGGCCCGTAAATACTCCGAATCAACTAAAGATAACTTTGATATTTATTTGCCTAACTGGTTGGCAAGAAACAACAAACTTATTTACACAATTTTTTTCATCATGATAGTTTGTGGCATCCTTTATAGAAATTTAAACAAATAATTATGGCAACTAACACAGTGCGGAATATTTATCTTTCATTGCTTGCTTTTCTC
>JBBRDW010000068.1:0-25156 GCA_038203525.1 Chitinophagales bacterium
TCCTGCAGTGAAAAATATTTACAAACTTATATTGATGAGTATGTTTTCAGGTTTAATAGGAGGAATTCAAGGAACACTATTTTCAATTCGATAATATTTAAGTTTATGAACGCAGTTCCAAGAACATACCATGATCTAATAACTAAATGCGCTTAATATACATAAACCTATCAATTTAAAAAATTAGTATAATGAAAACAATATTATTAGCTTTACTATTTAGTTTAAACTTTTGCATGTTGCAGGCACAAACACCAGTAGCGGTTACAGACAGTACACCCGCTAAATGCAGGTGGGATTTAACAGTTCCCATTTATAATACGTTCTACATTCAGGACTCAGTATCATATGCTAAGGCACATATTCCATCAAGTTTCTTCGATGTTTCCTATGCGTCAGATTCTAACAGTACCTGCCACCCCTCGAGCAGTTGCACTAGCACAGATTCGTCCGCATTAATGTACTATGTATATTACCCCGATTATTCTTATAACAGCTTAAAACTACCCTGTGCTATCCTTCTTCATGCAGGTGGTTTCCAGGAATGTAGCACCCTTCAGTTACCTGAAATCACCAAAATATGCCAGGAGTTTGCCAAGCGGGGTTTTATAACTTTTAATGTTGAATACAGAAGAGGTTCAATTAGTGATCCACAAGGTAATTTTGAAAGTGTGCAAGCCGCATTGGCGCAATATCGGGCTTACCAGGATGCCCGCGGTGCAATACGAAGTATTATTAAAAGACAGAGAAAACATAGCCTTTTCCCTGATGATCATTACCAGATAGATACCACTCAAATATTTGTTGGTGGCATGAGTGCCGGTGGGGTAGCTGCATTAAACGCAGCCTGGTACACAGACAGTATGGTGTATGCTATATTCCCAAACAAGGCTGGCACTGCAACCATAAAAGATGCATTGGGTTCTATTAACAGCGACTTTTATTATGGCGACACTACTATAGATTATAAAAAAGGAATTATAGGTGCCATTTCTATGTGGGGTGGTTTCCGTGTACCCGCTTCTTATGATTCCGTAAATAATGCCGGAGGTTTTTTTACGAATGCTCATCGTACCGCTTTTATCGCTTTTCATGGCAAGTTAGATACGGTTATTCCCTATGATACTATTACGGCATCCCAGAGAATATTTTTATCTCCGGCAGGTCATAGCAGCTATCACACACAAAACACTTGTGTATCTACAGCATATACTGTTGATGGAAGTTCTACAAAAGCCAAACTACTTGTCGGCAGTGGCTACAATATGTACACCATTTGGAATAACCTGAATGATACACTACTCAAAGAATTGTATACGGATTGCCAAATGCACCACGGTTTGGATAAAGATTGCGATACCTGCAATTTTCAAAGCGATTTTGGAACAGGGTTAACTACTATTGATGCAGTAGGCACTTATATGGTGCAAAGGGCAGCTACTTTTTTTCAGGCAGTTATGAACAATAAAAAAATAGCGGATATAGGACCGCCATCCAAATTCACGGAATGTGAAAATACCAGGGTTAAATGTTCGGGCCCAACCACCCCGCATTGCCAAAACAATGCTACATGCCCCACTGATTAAACTACTTTACCATATAATTTTAAAAACACTTTTATGAAATACTTATTTACCGCATTTTTTTGCACTGCTTTTAATTTAATTTTAAGCGCACAGTCTGGCACTTTAGATAATAATTTTGATGAAGATGGAAAAGCCTATTTGCATGGAGAATATCTTCTTTGTGATGCTATGGCTTTACAAAAGGATGGTAAACTAATACAGGCGGGTATTGGTACGCTTGATGGAGTTAATGGGTTTTATTTAACCCGCTTTACTGATGATGGCAGCCTTGACAAAACGTTTGGTAATGGAGGAAGGGTAGTAACTGATTTGCCAAGTATGCAGGAGGAAATCCTTTCGGTGGCTTTGCAATCAGATGGTAAAATCGTAGCTGCAGGCTATGTTGACGGTGTTGATATTGCTTTAGTGCGCTACCTGCCTGGTGGCGGTGTTGACAGTTCCTTTGGTGCCAATGGTGTCGTAATTACAAACATAAGAAGGTATGACTATTTAAAAGCGATGGCTATACAGCCCGATGATAAAATAGTGGTGACAGGCACTACTAAAGCTGATGAAAATGATACGGAAACTTCTTTTACCATTCGCTACAACAGTGATGGCAGCTTTGATGAAAGTTTTGGGGATCATGGAACGGTTTTGACAATCCACACCACTCCGGTTGATATTTTTAGTATTGCTCTACAGCCCGATGGCAAAATATTGATTGGCGGGGCTTATTATTATACTTCCCCAGCAGCTAAACTCTTAGTAACGCGATATATGCCGGATGGGCGTCTTGATATAGAATTTGGCAGCAATGGCATAGCCACTACAACAGCAGGTGCCGGCTATACATCACCTGCTGCTTTTAGCCTGGCTGTACAGGCGGATTATAAAATAGTTGGTGGTGGAGAAGTATTAAGCTTATCAACAGGACGTACACAGATGCTAGTTGTCAGGTTTGAAAAAGATGGTAAAATTGATCAATCTTTTGGGGAAGGGAATGGTATAGTAATACAATCTTTTGGTACAGAACTTTCTGAAACAAAAAAAGTATTGATACAACAAGATAATAAAATTTTAGCCGTAGGTAGCTATTATGATTATGCTGTAACAAGCTTTTTTGCTCTTGCCCGTTTTCAGCCTGACGGAATACTTGACAATACCTTTGGTGAAAATGGTCTGGTACTTACAGATGTGGGTGAAGTAGATAATTTTGCTAATAGTGCCGCCTTGCAAACTGATGGTAAAATCGTTGTATCAGGTAACGGTTATACAGATAAGTTAATTAATCCTGAACTGGGCGGTAAATTCGCACTGGTCCGTTACAATAACGATGCTATCCTTCCCATCATCTACAGCAAATTCACCGCCACCCAAACCGAAGCAACCATTACCCTTAACTGGCAAACCACTACCGAATTAAACAACAGCTATTTTGCAGTAGAGCGCAGCGGCAATGCGGTTAATTATACTACAGTTGCAAGGGTAAACAGTGCGGCTACCGGCGCAGCGGTACAGGATTATAGTTATACAGATAAACTGCCACTGGCTGGTACCAATTATTACCGCCTTAAACAGGTAGATAAAGATGGTAAGTTTAGTTATAGCAAAACGGTAAGCATTGGTTATATAAAACCGGGCAGCATTCAACTGTTCCCCAACCCGGCAAAAGACAGGCTTACCGTAAAGGGTTTAAATGCAGCAGTTGCCAGCACCATTGCCGTACTTGATATACAGGGTAAACAAATGCTTCAGTTTACAGCGAAAGCCGCTGCATACAGTTTTAGCATTGCCAGCCTTGCGCCGGGTACTTATATGGTAAGGGTAAAAGACGATAATGATACGAAGGTGGAGAAGTTTGTGAAACAGTAACAGATAATGAACAATGAACAATAACTAAGGCAACAGACTAAGTGTACTTTTTTTTGCAGCTTTTATTGCAGCGTAGATAGCGGAATAAGTTGCAGCAGAAAATTATATCCATTCTAAAAATTATTTCTATCTTAAAGTTGTAAATAAATCTCTACACTTAAAAACTGCTTCAATGAAAACCACTTTTTTAAAATTTATTACCACAGTTTTTTGCATTTCCTTCAGTTTTATTTTAAAAGCCCAACCCGGTACGCTTGATAAAACATTTAGTAATAATGGAAAATTATTCGAAAGCTCATTTACTGGCAATTGTACAGCTGTAGCTATACAAAAAGATGGTAAGATTGTAACGGGAGGTATTTATGATGCCAATAAGGAAGAAAATATAGCTTTTATTTTCGCAAGGTTTAATACAGATGGGAGCCTTGACGAAACCTTTGGAGATAATGGAAAGACAATAATAGAAAGGGTGGAAAACATACTAATATACGATCAAATGAGAGCCTTGTCCATACAGGAAGATGGTAAAATAATTGGCTGTGGCAGGGTTGTAGGCAATAATAGTGACCGCTATTCTGATATTGCAGTAATTCGTTTAAATGCTGATGGAAAACCTGACAATTCTTTTAGCGATAATGGATTGCTGGTTTTAAATATTGGAAATGAAGATAGGGTTACTGATATGGCTTTGCAGCCAGACGGAAAACTTCTACTTACTGGTTTTATTGAACAAACAGATGGGCAGTCTCAAGGCGGTTTTTTAACCCGTATATTACCAGATGGCAGTTATGATAATAGCTTTGGAGAAAATGGTGTAATTTTTTTGAGAAATCTTTCTATTAGCAATATAAGTGCAATCACCTTACAGGCAGATAATAAAATATTGATCTGTGGTGAATATTTTGGTAAAAGCCTTTTTGTAATGCGCTTTTTACCAAATGGTAGTTTCGATAATACATTTGATGAGGAAAAAGATGGTATTACTGGAATTATATTTGCAGATGATGAATTTCCAAATGCCAATCTATATGATATTGCAGTACAGCCAGATGGTAAAATATTAGTAGCAGGTTCTGCAGGTATAAACAGTTTCTATGAAATGGCTTTGGCAAGATTTAAAAGTGATGGTTCAGTAGATTCTGCTTTTGGTGATAAAATGGGTTACACAGTTGTGCCGATAGAAGACAATGGTGTAGCCAAAGCCTATCATGTTGAAGTTGTAGGAGAAAAAATTATACTAACTGGTCTCTATGCTACAACCGATCCGAATAGTTATTTTGGGGCTGTAAGGTATAATATGGATGGCACATTGGATCCTGCTTTTGGCGAAAATGGAATAGCTGTAACAGGCTTTTTAAACTTGGGCATTCTTTACGTAGGCTATGGTGCAATACAGGCAGATGGAAAAATTGTAATAGGTGGAGCAGGCTACCAGGAAGGCGAATACAATTTTACCAATATTGCTTTAGTCCGTTTTAATAATGATATTGTACTCCCCATCATCTACAGCAAATTCACCGCTACCCAAACCAAAGAATATATTACCCTTAATTGGCAAACTACTACCGAATTAAACAACAAATATTTTGCGGTAGAGCGCAGCAGCAATGCGGTTAATTATACGGCTGTGGCACAAGTAAATAGTGTTGCTACCGGTGCAGCGGTACAGGATTATGCTTATACAGATAAACTACCGCTGGCTGGTACCAATTATTATCGCCTTAAACAGGTAGATAAAGATGGTAAGTTTAGCAACAGCAAAACCATTAACATCAGTTATTTAAAACCGGGCAGCATACAACTGTTCCCAAACCCTGCAAAAGACAAGCTTACGGTAAAGGGTTTAAATGCCGCCATAATTAGCACCATAGCGGTTCTTGATATACAGGGCAAGCAATTGCTGCAGTTTACTGCTAAAGCGGCTGCCTACAGTTTTAGCATTGGCAGCCTTGCGCCGGGAACCTATATGGTAAGGGTAAAAGATGATAATGGAACCAAGGTGGAGAAGTTTGTGAAACAGTAACAGATAATGAACAATGAATAATTAAAAATGAACAATGTGATGTAAGTGAGGCTTGCAGGAGGTTTGGAAACGGGTTTCCCGTTGCCGATGCCTTAAATACCGTTAAGTGTTCTAGGAGGGCTTTTATGACAAAATGGCCCCGGAATGCTCAACGGAGCTCCTGGAAAGGTCAACGGGAGCCCCGGAATGCTCAACGGGAACCCCGGAACTGACAACCGGGCAGGTTTTTTACTCAACAGGGCTCCCGGAATATTCAACGGGATTTACGGAACGGTTAAAAGTAACCCCGCTGCATGCAACGGGTACCAATAAACCAAAATCAGGTAATTTTATTGTATGGGTTGCCCGCCTAAAAATGGTTGCAACTATTATTGCCCCGCCGGTTTTACATTGGCGGGGCTTTTTTAATCTTACTGTTGTAATTTTTTTTAACCGTTGCAACCCTTCAAAAGATTGGAAACCCTGTTGCTCCGTTTCGATCTACGCTTCGGGCAAAGCTGCATGGTCCGGCTCCGATCAACATTGTTTCCAAAGTACAAGAGTGCGACGCAACAGCCGATGCCATGAAATGCCGAAGCCGGGCCCATAAAATTCTTCGCCTTTTAAATGGTATAAGCCACGGTGGCAATGCTGAGTTTTACACCGGTAATGTCAAGCATTTCTTTGCCGCAGGCTTCCAGGGTGGCGCCGGTGGTAACAATATCATCAACGAGTAAAATGTGTTTGCCTTCCAGTGCGGTTTTATCTTTTACCGCAAACACGCCTTCCATTGTTTGCCAGCGGGTAATGCGGTCTTTGTGTGTTTGGGTTTGGGTAAATACCCGCCTTTCCACGCTTTGTTTAAGAACGGGCTTTTGCCACAGCGATACTATTCCGTCTGCAATTATTGCAGCCTGGTTATAACCGCGTTTGCGTTCTTTCCGGGGGTTAAGCGGCAGCGGAACAATTGCATCAATATCGTTGAAACGTTCGGTTTGCATTAACTGGTGGCCGAGCAGTTTACCAAGATAAAAACCAGCGTCTTTATTGCCCCGGTATTTTAATTCTTTAATAAGCCGTTGCAGCAAAGAGTCTTTGTTAAAATAAAAGGCGGCGCCTGCATTTACGATGTTTATACGGCCATAAAATATTTTTTCAACAGGGTTATCCGGCTCGCTTATAAAACCTGTTTCGGGCAGTTTTATAGCGCATGCCGCACAAAGCAAGGTGTCGTTTTCAAGCGTGTCTGTACCGCAGCCTTCGCAGGTATGCGGGAAAAAGAGATGCGAAAAATCGCTGAGGTATGAGGGGATGGAACTAATCACCACCTAAATTTAAAAATATTTGTGTAAACGGCAATTTAAAAAAGGTAGCGGTACACTTCATCTACCCGGTTAAGGGCAACCACTTCAATTTTCGACTGGTTATTATCGAACCCTTTTTTATTAAATTTAGAAACGATTATTTTTTCAAAACCCAGCTTTTCTGCTTCGGCAATCCTTTGCTCAATGCGGTTTACAGCACGTATCTCGCCGTTTAAGCCTACTTCACCTGCAAAGCAAATCTGCTGTGTTAGGGGAATATCTTCGTAAGAAGAAAGCAGTGCGCAAATAACCGCCAGATCAATTGACGGGTCTTCTACTTTAAGCCCGCCGGCAATATTTACAAACACATCTTTTACCCCAAAATGAAAGCCGCCACGCTTTTCAAGCACAGCCAGCAACAGTTGCAGTCTTCTCAGATCTAAGCCTGTTACCGTTCGCTGCGGTGTGCCATAAACACTTTGGGTAACCAATGCCTGCACTTCAATTAATAAGGGGCGCAAACCTTCCATACTTGCAGCTATGGCGCTGCCACTTAACTGTTCTTCTTTTTGATTAATAAGCAGCTCTGACGGGTTGGTTACCGCCCGCATGCCTTCGCCGGTCATCTCGTAAATACCGAGTTCAGAAGTGCTGCCAAAACGGTTTTTTAACGTGCGCAAAATGCGGTAAGCGTAATGGCGGTCACCTTCAAACTGCAGCACGGTATCTACCATGTGTTCGAGCAATTTTGGTCCGGCAATGGTGCCGTCTTTTGTAATGTGACCAATTAAAAAAACAGGTGTATCTGTTTCTTTGGCAAACCGCTGAAACGCCGCTGTGCATTCCCGTATCTGCGTAATACTGCCGGGGGATGAATCAATAATATCTGACTGTAGTGTTTGTACCGAATCTACAATAACCAGTTGCGGCTTTAATTTTTTAATTTCCTGGAAAATGATATGCGTAGATGTTTCGGTGAGCAGGTAAAAATTTTCGTTGGTAATTTTCAGGCGGTCGGCCCGCATTTTAATTTGCTGGTTACTTTCTTCCCCGCTTATGTAGAGAATAACAATATCCTTCAGTTCAAGAGCGTCCTGCAGCAACAAAGTGCTTTTACCAATGCCCGGTTCGCCCGCCACCAATACAATACTACCCGCTACAATGCCGCCACCAAGTACGCGGTTTAACTCCGGATCGGCAGTAATAATTCTCTTTTCTTCGCGGCTAGTTACATCCTGCAGCGCAATGGCAGCGGTGGTTTTCTTTTCTGAACTATAATTCTTCCAGCTTTCGGTGTTCTTGTTATTGCCTTTGTCAACTACTTCTTCAATAAACGTGTTCCATTGATTACAACTTGGGCATTTACCCGTCCATTTCGCACTTTCAAAACCGCAGTTACTGCAAAAAAAAGCTGATTTAACCTTGCTCATTGTATAAAGATAGTTGTGCTAATAATACGCCTGATATTCAAATTGTAAAATGGAAAGATTGTATTACCCTCAAAAAAATACAAATACAAAGTATGTACCCGGCAACAGATCATTTTTCAACTTTCGTTGCGTCGCACGCTTGTACTTAATTCACATTATTGAACAGTATGCAAAGATGTTCTGCTGTTATAAACAGGGCGGGAAGCACAAAAAAAGGGTCAGCAAAAATGCTAACCCCGTACTTACTAACCCATTAAATTCTGCCACTAAATTACAATATTGGGTTACATTTCAAAATTAATTTTTAGGGTTGTTGAAAACTTTATTTAAGGAGAAACGCATTTATAAGCGTCTGAAATATATAGATATAAGTTCTTTACTGAACCTTAACTGGTATCTATCTTAATGATTATCAAATAATTAATAAAATTTTGCCCAAACATCTAAGCTTAACGGCAAAACGGACATTCATTTACACAGTTTCAAAAAAAGCGAAAGCTTGGGTGCGCAAAACAAAATTGGCAAACCGGGCTTGTATTAAAACCGCCGCGGGTAATACGGCATAAATTTAAAACAGCTACTATTCACGTAATATTTTATTGGTCGCTTTTATTTCCACAATTCATCTTGGTAAATCCACGGATTTGTTTGTAATTTCCCACCTTGCATCATATCAAATAACAATTACCATGTGTTACCAGCTTAATAGTACTTCTGCAGAAAGCATGTGCACTTTGTACTGCAAAAAATCAAATACCCCATAAATCAAATCAATGAAATCAACAACGCGTATTCAGCTTTCGGTAATGATGTTCCTCCAGTTTGTCGTGTGGGGCGCATGGTACGGGCAATTATCTAAATATTTATTTGCCATTAATTTCACAGGGGCACAGGTAGGAAACATTTATGCAACATTTTCTATCGCAATGATTATTTCTCCATTTTTTATTGGCATGCTTGCCGACAGATTTTTTGCAGCCCAAAAAGTTTTAGGCGTTTTGAATTTAATTGGTGCAGGGCTTCTTTTCTGGCTTATCAATATTACCGACTACGATCTTTTTTATTGGGTAATGCTCTTGTATTGCCTAACATTTGCGCCAACTATTTCGCTTACTGCATCTATATCTATGCGGCAAATGACAAACCCCGAAAAACAGTTCCCTCCAATACGTGTGCTTGGCACAATTGCCTGGATTGCGGTAACAAATCTGGTGGGCTTTATGGGCTGGGGCGATAAGGTTACCATCTTCTACATATCTATGATAACTGCCACCGTTATTGGTTTGTATTCATTCGCGCTGCCAAATACGCCCCCTTCAATAAAAGGCCCGGTAAGCGCCGCACAAATTATTGGTAAAGACGCATTTGTGCTGTTTAAAAACAGATCGTTCACTATATTTTTTGTCGCGTCTATATTAATATGCATCCCGCTTTCCTTTTATTATGCAATGGCAAACCCATCTATAACCGATGCATATAAGGCAGCTTTTATGGCAGCACATCCGGGGCAGGCATTACCCAACACTTTTTATGTAGAAAATAAAATGTCCCTGGGCCAGGCATCAGAAGTCTTCTTTATGCTGCTGCTTCCTTTTGCATACAGCAGGTATGGCATAAAAAATATCCTTATCGCAGGCTTACTTGCTTGGATCATAAGGTTTTTATTTTTCAGTTATGGCAACGCCGACAGTGCAGAATGGATGCTCTATGGCGGCATTGTATTGCACGGTATGTGTTACGACTTTTTCTTTGTTAGTGGCATGATCTACACGGATGAAAAAGCTGGCGAAAAAATAAAATCGCAGGCACAGGGTTTAATAAGCCTTGCAACTTATGGCATCGGTATGCTTATTGGCTCTTTACTTTCAGGCATGGTAAAAGATGCATACACAACTGGCACCGGCGATACAGCAGTTACCAACTGGTCTGGCGTATGGATGGTTCCCGCAGGTATTGCTATTATTGTATTGCTATTATTTCTGGTGGCTTTTAAAGAAAGAAAGCACGCAATACCAGTTACATAATATTTTATGGGCCCGGCTAAAAAACAGGAATGAAGCTTTACTTGCGTCGCACTATTGTACGTTCTGTCCATTGCCGATCAATGTTCCAAACGTACTAGTGTTCCAATTTTGTTGCTTCGACCCACAAAATTGCTCAACAGCCGATGCCAAAAGATATAAAGCCGGCAACATAAAATTGCTTCTATTTAAAAATTAATAAATATAAATTACAAACTATGAAGATTGCTATGCTCGGCTCCGGTTTTATCGGACGTTTTTATGCAGACTCAATTCAGGGTCAGAGAAGTAAAGACACTATTGTAAGCATCTACGCAAGAAAGGAAGAGAATGCAAAAAAATTTGCCGCAGATTATGGCTGTCAACATGCAACAGCAGATATGGAAGAAGCCATTGCAAATCCAGAAGTTGATGTGGTATGTATTGCCCTGCCCAATTATGTGCATGAAGAAGCTGTTATGCTTTGCTGTAAACATAAAAAACCTGTTGTTACCACAAAACCTTTAGGGCGTAATGGTGCAGAGGCTTTACGCATGTTGAAAGCTGTAGAGGAAGCAGGAATTTTTAACGGATACCTGGAAGACCTTGTGTATACGCCTAAATTTTTGAAAGCATTTGAGAGCGTGAAGAATGGTGCGCTGGGAAGAATTCTATGGGCAAAGTCAAGAGAAGCCCACCCAGGCCCACACAGCGATTGGTTCTGGAATATTGAACTTGCAGGCGGCGGCTGTATATTGGATCTTGGCTGTCATTGCATAGAAATTACACGAACATTTATCGGCAAAGACATTAAACCCGTTGAGGTGATGTGCTGGGCCGATACACAGGTAAAACCAATAGACGCAGAAGATCACGCCATTGGTTTGGTAAAGTATGAAAATGGTGCAATAGGTCAATTTGAAGTAAGCTGGGCTTTCCGCGGCGGGATGGACCTACGTGATGAAGTGATGGGAACAGAAGGAACAATCTGGATCAATAATTTTCTACGTACCGGGCTTGAAATGTTTACTACCGGCAAGGGAGCAGATTATGTAGCGGAAAAAGCAGAAAGCAATACGGGCTGGCTTTTTCCGGTTGGCGATGAAGTGAATGATCTTGGTTATAATCACATGTTCACAGAAATGTTTCAGAGCATGGAACAAGGCGTTGCACCAAGAGAAACCTTTTATGACGGCTATGTAGTTAATGCCATTATTGACGCAGCTTACAAAAGCGCTAAAACAAAATTATGGGAACCTGTTCATTTAGATATTTGGCGCGGACAGGAGGGTTTAAGTAAAGAAAACCATTTGGTGGAATATGATCACGAACATTATCTTATTAAAGAAGAAATGACGCATTATGGCGCTAAAAAAGTGATACTAAAAAATAAGGTTACCGGAAAGATTGACGAGAAGATCATCGAATAAAAAAACAAAAAACAACCAAAAAAATATTCTATGCAACGCAGAAAATTTATGCAGCAATCAGTAATGGCGGGTGCAGGTTTATTTACCACAGCAAAAGCATTGGCTGGTGATAACAATTATACCGCCGACAATAAACCATTCAACCTTAACTATGGCATTCACGATGGTACATTTAAGAACAATGCCGGTGGCAACTTTCTAGATCAGATACAGTTTGCTTACGATATGGGTTTCCGCGCAATTGAAGACAATGGCATGATGGGCCGCCTTGTGGATGAACAAAAAAAAATTGGTGATAAACTTGCAAAACTGGGTATGACTATGGGTGTGTTTGTTATTACTACTGATAACTGGCACTGGAAAAAATCTTTAACTACAGGCAAACAGGAATGGACCGACAAAATGATGACTGATTGCAAAACTGCTGTTGAAGTTGCCAAGCGCTGCAATTCAAAATACATGACGGTGGTGCCCGGCAATTATGAACCTGAATTGTCACATGAATATCAAACAGCGAATGTAATTACAGCATTGCGCAAAGGTGCTGAAATTTTGGAACCGCATGGTTTGGTAATGGTGCTGGAAGCGCTGAGTGATAACCCCGATCTTTTTTTGCGGCACACAGATCAAACAGTAATGATTTGCAAAGCGGTTAACAGCCCTGCCTGCAAATTTCTTTTCGATATGTATCACATGCAGCGCAATGAGGGAAATATTATCAACAACCTCGATGCTGCATGGGACGAGATAGGCTATTTACAGATTGGCGATAACCCGGGCCGCAACGAACCAACCACCGGAGAAATGAATTACAAAAATATCTTCAAACATATACACAGCAAGGGTTACAAAGGTGTACTGGGTATGGAACATGGTAACGTTAAACCTGGAAAAGATGGAGAACTTGCACTTATAAAAGCCTACCGGTGGAGCGATGATTTTCTTATGGAAGGATAAAAAATATTTCCTGTAGCAAAAAGAAGTTGAAGTGTATGCTTCAGCTTTTTTTATGCAATAAAGTGCGTGTAATTTTTTTGTACCTGGCTGCAAATCTTTGTGAAGCTTTACTTGCGTCGCGCTCTTGTACGGTTATAACATTGTTGAACAAGTAGCTAAAACCATAAACAGGCAGGAAACATCTAAACGCCAAAGCCCAATTGCGGTATAACCGTTGAACGGATTGCGACGCAACGATGATGCTATGAAAAACTGCAGCTGGTATCACCATTAATTTAAAATATTTCGCGCCCATTTTTTTGGCCTATTTCTCCCCTGCCAGCCACTGTTTAAAAGCGGCAGAGCGTTCGGTACTTACAATGGTTTCAAATTTTGTAGCAGGGTTTAATTTAATTAAAACCCTTGCTTTGGAATAGCTGACCATTTCTGAAATGGAGAGATAACTTATAATAAACTGCCGGTTGATACGGAAAAAATTTGCAGGGCTAATCAGATTTTCAAGTTCATCAAGGTTATGATCGATCGGGTAACGTTTGGTATCTTTCATTACCGCAAAATTGGCTTTATTTTCTGTGTAGAAATAGGCAATATCTTTTGACTCGATGGTTTTAATATGCTCGCCAAAACGTATGACAAATCTTTCTTTATAGTTACCTGTAGGTTTATTTAATGCTGAAAGTATTTTTTCGAAATTGAATGCAGGGGAATTGTGCGTTGACTGATGCTTTCTGAATCTATCCAGGGCCTGGCTAAGCTCTTCTTTTTTTACAGGCTTAAGCAGGTAATGAATACTGTTTAATTTAAAAGCTTCCAGTGCGTACTGGTCGTAAGCGGTGGTAAAAATAATGGGGCAATCAACTTTAACCTGTTTAAATATTTCGAAACTGGAGCCATCGGCCAGGTGAATATCGGCAAAAACAAGATTGGGCATAGGGTTGGCGTTAAACCATTGCACAGCGCCGGATATGCTGGGCACATTATGTAAAATATTGGCCTCTGGCATTTGCTCAAGGATCATCTTTTGCAGCCTTTTTGCAGCAGCGGCTTCATCTTCAATAATCAGGATTTTCACGCTATTCATTTTGTTATAAGTGGTATTTTGACTGTAAAAAAATATTCATCATTTTCAACTATAACTGCTTTGCTGCAAATTAACTGATACCGCTTTTGTATATTCTGCAGCCCCATACTGCTTCCCTTTTCAGGTTGAAATTTCTCCTTTATATTATTGCGAACAACAAGCTGTTTTTCATCGTTTATAAACAGTTGAATATGCAATGGCTCATCAACAGAAACAACATTGTGCTTTATTGCATTTTCGAAAAGTAGCTGCAGTGCAAGTGGTACAACATAATACGCCCTCTGGTCGGGAACGGAAATATTCATTTCGAACTGCAGTGCATTTTCGTACCGTTTCTGCTGTATAAAAATATAATCGGTTAAAATATTGATTTCTTCTTCGAGGCTGATGAGATCTTTTTCTTTATGCACCACAATATTGCGGTAAAAATCTGAAAGGTGCTCAACATATTTTACTGCTTTATCAGGATTATTTTCAATCTCAGAAATAAGGGTATTAAAGCTATTGAAAAGAAAGTGGGGGTTTATCTGGTTGCGCAAAGTTTCCAGTTGCGACTGTATTTTTTCTCTCTCGAGGCGGTTGTATTTTTCTATTGCTGACTCCCTCTGTTTAATTATGAAAAAAAGTGTTGCTGCGAGCAATGCGATGGCAAGCAGAATAAACCATAGTTGTTTCCAGAAAGGTTCTTCAATTGTAAAACTGAAACTGGCTTCGGGGGTATTTGTAAAATTCTGATTAAGGGATACCCTTACTTTAAAGGTATAAACACCAGGTGGTAAAATTGGAAAATTCTGAATACGGTCTTTTGTTGTTTTCCATTCAGTCATATAACCTTCTAACTTATATTGGTATTGTATTTTACCAGGTTCAGCATAAAACAAACCGGTATAATAAAAGCTCAGGTTATTTTCATCGGCAGCGAACAACTGGCCATTATTTATGAGTGTGTCTTTCAAAAACAGCTGTATTTTGTCTATTACAACCGAAGGCATTTGCTGTTGCAGAAAGCGAGGTTTATATTTATAAATCGTAAAACCGTTGGCAAAGAAAATATTACCAAGCCGGTCAACGGTAAATGTGTTAGGGTCTGTATTTATATTACCAAGGCCTTGTTCACTGTCCAGGTAACTTATATTTCCATTGTGTATATTAACGAGATCAATACCGCTCCTATGCGCCGCTAAAAGATAACTTCCTGATGCGGCCAGAGACGTAATGTTTACGTCTGTTAATCCTTGCTCCAGTCCATACCCTCTAAATGTTTTGCCATCATATTTGATAATGCCTTTAGAGTTGGTGCTAAACCAAATTTGCCCCATATTGTCTTCGGCTATTTTATAAACCACTTCATTTTCAATACCAGCCAGTTTATCGTAATTGATAAACTCATTATTCTCTAACATGCTTATCCCCTTTCCATCCGTTGCAAACCATACCCTGTTTTTTGAATCGGTAAGTATATCATATACATATTTGCTACCAAGGCTTTTATCGTAAGCATAATTTTTGTATTTTATTTTTTGATAAATTCCGGTTTCATTACCGATAGCCTCACACGAAACTGCGCCTTCAAGGCTTGCTATCCATATCATTCCGTTTTTACCTGAAAGGGAAAGAATACTTCCGTTAATGAGTAATGAATCTTCTTTAACAACTCTGTGTTTCCCTGTTATCGGATCTAAAATAATCAGGCCACTGCCCATTGTGCCTATCCAGATATTCCCATTTTCATCCTCATACAGGGAGGTTATATCCGAGTGCCGGTTAATTGATTTTATATTGTATTCCTTTTCCTGCAAAATACCGTTGCTTTTTGCTAATCTAATAAGTTTCTGTTTTTTATTAAACCACAGGTCGCCATTTTTTACATATAGCAAAGTATGCAGATCATCACTTTCGTCTGACTGAAATGTATAAACAGGTTCAAGTGCAGTACCGGCAGTCCTCATCAACTGGTTATTGCCAGCTGCCCAAACATTGCCTTCCTTGTCTAACAGCATGCAGCTTATTTTTGCAATTCTGTCATCGTGATATTGGAGCGTAATATTGTTATTTTCACTAATATTAAATACGATTAAACCCTTTTCTTCTGTTGCCGCGAAAACATGGGAAGAATTGTAAAACAAGGAATTAACCTGGCCATAAATCCATGGCGTTTGTTTTAAACTGTCTGTTGCTGCAGGCGCTTCGATATTGTAGTACTGAATGCCCGCGTCCTGCATGCCCAACCAGATATTTGCGTTATCGTCGCTATAAAGGCATCTTACAATGTTATCGTGAATTCCGTCCTTTGAGGTAAATGTTTTTATTACCTTACTGGCACCAACATAAGAACAAATGTCTATTCCATTATCGGTAGAAGCAAGAACCCTGTTGGGTGGCAGCAGGGAAATATCGTAAACATAATTATCACTAAGCCCATCTAAATCGTCTATGCGGTAAAAAATATTATTTTTATAATACCATAACCCGTCACCCGCTGTTGCAAACCAAACAACATTGTTTTCATCTTCCAGTATTTTTGTTATTGCTGCCTTTGGATACCCTTCTTCCAGGTATGGAATTGCTTGATCTGATTTAGTATCGTTCCTCTTTTCAGCTTCCCTACTTTGGTTGGTAAGGGGGATCAACTCTATTGCATTGTAATTAACAAGCCGTCCAATACTACCATTACTAAAACCTATCAGTACATCCTTTCCTGGTATTTCCAAAATTGCCGTAACAGTGTCTGGAACATTGAACAATTGATCAAATCGGGTAAAATTAATTCCGTCGAAACGGTAGAGGCCGTTTGTGGTGCCGGCAAGTATATAGCCCTGTTTTATTTGATAGAGCGTTTTAATATTTAGTGTACTGTTTTCATCAGGCGAAAGCGTATAAATCTTTGCACCAGCAATCTGTGCCAGCGAAAAAACAGGAATGCATAAGCAGCAGCAAATAATAATATTTCTAAGAACAATTGTCATTAGCGTAGGGTAAGTGTTGCATTTACTTCAACTTTTATTTCATTGGCAAGTTTCTGGTAAACAACCCTAGGTATAAGAATATTGTAATCGCCTAATAAAAGCGTAAAATTACTTTTTAAAGTAATTTTTTTGTTGTTTACAGTAACAATGCTCCTTATAATTCTTTCCTGGGTTACATTATGAATGGTTAGATTACCTTTAGCTCTTATTTCATAAGTACCATCAATTTCAAGGTTCTGATCTTCAATTATTCTTCCTTTAAAATATGCTTCAGGGTATTTATCCGTTTCCATATAATTTTCATGAAAATGTTGTTTCTGCAATGAAGTATTAAATCCCTGGAACGATCTTATACTTATTTCAAAAGCAAAACTTCTTTTATCATTGTCAATTACACCGATAAGGTCTGAAGAAGCGGCTTTAATAAGCTCGAGTGGCGCTTCTGAACGAAATAAAACGGTGCCATCATTGGTTTGAAAAAGAGAAAGTTTTGGTTGAAACCCGGTAAAAAAAAGCATAACTACTACCAGTTTGCAAGCACCCGCAATTTTATTTTTTCTATACAACATACAGCCATTCAGTTATCACCAAACTTACCAATAAAGCTGCATTTAAAATAAACTAACCTTATTTGAATAACAATCACTCGCCGCTTGCATTAAGTTATGAGATCTCCTTTGCCAGAAAAAAGCCAGTCCTTGTAACATATCTATAAAAATTTAAGTACCTAAAAAGAATAATGATACCAGCTTTTATTTTTTATGGCATCCCGGTTGCGTCGCAATCCCTTCGGCTGATATATCAATGCTGTACTTTAGTACAGCCCGTTTTACGCCAACCTGGTTTTATTTTTTTATCAGAACGAATGAATTGATAACCGGTCTAAAATACTAGCGTGCCACCACCGCCACCTGGCGGAGCAAGCTGCAACAAAAGCAAAATATCTGTACAAAAGCCGGGCTCAAAAATTACTATTAATATACGGGCACTTTCTCATGATAAATTAATAATTGAGGCCGCTTTTATTGTTGAATATTTTTGGGCTTAACCACAGTAAATACCCTTGCTATATTAAACCCAAAGTGTATATCGCCTTTGCCCCAGGTACCGCTTGTTTCATTAATAAACGATCTTTCTGTAGTGCCATAAGAATTGGTTAGCTGAAACTGAAACACGTGTCCCCCCGTTTCAAGCTCGTAACCAACGGAAAAAGAATTGTAAGTGCCGGGTAGTTTGTGCCCGGGTAACTGGTAATAATATTCAAAATTAAGGCTGGAAAACTTAGATAATTTAATTCTTACACCTGCACCAAGTGAATATAAATTATTGGGTATTGCGCTGCTGTCTACTATGTTATAATGCACCATGGCTGGCATCAGCTGCACCGAAAAACCATCGCCGAATTTGCGTGCCAGCAGTACTTCATATGCAAAATGAAATCTGTCTGACGTATGTATGTTTACGTTGATAGCAGTATCGGGTATAATTGTATTTGTTGCCGGGTCTATAACGCCAACTTTTCTACTTTGCTTTAGCGCATCGTACATTGCAGAAGACAAAACTGTTACGGTTAAAGGCATGTTTTTTTCTCCGTTTGACTGCCTTAATAATTTGTATTTAAGAAAAGCATCAAACTCTTTAAAAGAGGGGTTAACCAATCCACCTGCGCTTCTGCCACCACCAATGGTAAACCTGTCGGTTACCCCATAATCTGCACCAATGCGCATAGATGCCTGGTCTAATCCAAATATACTATATGCACCGGTATTAAGTTTTCCGAAACGGTGTGTTACTTTAAGATCAAGCACTCCTTTCTGGGTTGTTTCAACGGTGTGCCCGTTTATAAGCCGGCTGGTAGTAAATGTTGACTGTGTATATTTTGTAGATCCGGTATTAGTTTCAACAGGCAATGAATCGTAAATGCGACGGGGCTGCGCATTGGTAAATAGCGAAACATCTTTTGCCTTTTTAATGGAAAATACCCTTGAAATATTAAAACCCAGGTGCAGGTGATCCAGATCGAATGGATTACTTGTTTCTGTAATTGCAGTGCGCTCGGTAATACCTGCTGAATTGCTGATATTGAACTGGAAAACGTGCCCGCCGGTTTCTATTTCGTAACCAAGTGAAAATACGTTGTAGGTGTTTGGTAACTTATAACCTGGCAGCTGGTAATAATACTCTGCAATAATGCCGGACCGCTTAGATAATTTAAGCCTGGCACCAACGCCTATTGAATAAAGCCTTTTGGGCACAACCGTGTCAAAATATTTTGGATTTATGGTGCTTGGGTTATTAATTACCATGGTTGGCATTAACTGCATAGAGAAGTTGCTGCTGAATTTGCGTGCAATAAGTGCCTGAAAAGCATAAGAAAATTTATCTGCTGTATTTACTTTAAGTGTATCAATAGATGGCCTAAGTGTACGCATCATTGCAGAGGACAGAAGGGTGACAGAAACTGGCATATTTGTTTTGCCGCTTGACTGCCAAAGCAGCCTGTATTTAAGAAATGCATCGTATTCTTTATCGAAAGAACTTCTACCTCCGCCAATGGTGAGCCGGTTGGTTAATCCGTAATCTGCACCAATCCTGATCGATATGGCATTATCCAGACCAAAAACATCGTAAAAGCCATTATCTGTTTCGCTGAAACGGTGCGAAATTTTAAAATCCAAAACACCCTTTTGCATAGTTTCAACAGTATGGCCATTTATTAGTCTGCCTGTTTTAAAACTCCCTTCGGTAGACCTTGTTTCACTCTTATTTTTAATATCCATTTCTGCATCGAGAAGCGAATCCAGGTTTACATCCTGGGCAATACTATGTAATGCCAGAAAGGACACCATTAAAATCAGTAATACTTTTTTGCTCATCTTATCAAAATTTAAAAGCCTTTCTGTTCTTTTTTGCTTACCTGGGTTAAGGGTTACCGGATAGTTGCAGCACTATGCCGAATAATGACCTAAAGTACAAGAGTGCGACGCAACGGAAGCTAAATCAGGGTATTAAAGCCGGGCTCAAAAAAATTTTTCTATTTATTAGTTGTAGCTGAAGCAGATTTTGTACCGCCGGTTTCTCTTTTTTCGTATTGGCAGTTGACCGTTAACTGAATATCATCAGAAAGTTTACTTTGAACAAAAGACTGGCCTATAACATTAAATTCTTTTCTCTTTACGGTGAAGGTTGACTGGGCAGTTACTTTACCGCTTTTAACCGTTATGGTTCCTTTTGTGGTTATTGGCTTTGTAATATCTTTAATAGTGAGATTACCGGAAACGGTTACGTTATACACGCCATCTTTTGCAAAATTTACATCGCTGGGGTTAGCGATTTTTCCTGAAAATCCTGCTTTTGGAAACTTGTCTGTTTCCATATAATTTTCATCGTTAAAATGATCTTCCATTGCCTGCTTTGCAAAGTGAAAACTCTTTATTGCAACTTTAAAATCAAAATTTCCGGTTGAGGAATTAAGGAGGCTTACGACCTCGTTATTATTCCCCAAAACATCTTCCATAGCTGTGTGCGAATAGATATTGATGCTGCCATTGCGGGTAAGAAAGTCCTGTGCATTTACGTTTATTGCTGCGAAGAGGCAGGCAAAGATTAATAGCGTTTTCATAGTGTAATTTTTTTTATTTGGTTAACTAATTTTGTTGAGCGCCCCGTTTTACCCAGGCATCGAATTTATTGATATCGCATTTGGAAAGTTTAGCGGCCCCCTTAGGCATGGAAGAAGTAGTTCCATCCTGGTTTATAGAAGACATGAGCAAGCCATTATCGGCAAAATCCTTTAAGGTTAAATAATCGTCCAGGGCTATACCTGCCCCAAGATCGGCAGCACCAGAATGGCATTGAAAACAACTTACTTTCATAATATCTGTGAGGTCAACACCCAGCGTTACGTTTGTTGTATCGCAAACAGGTGCTTTAGGATAAGCCATATTTGCCTTATCATTATAACAACCTGCCAGAAGTACTGTTATTATCGAAGAAGAAATTATAAATATGAATGCCTTTTTTGCCATTGCTTAATAATTTGTGGTTGTTCTCAACGCTGGTTACCTGTTTATTTTTAACCTTCTTCCCTTAACAATTACCCTAGTTGTTTGCTGCACCGGCAGCAACCCATTTTTCAATCTGTTTTATGTCGCAATCACTTAAAGAGCCTCCTGGTGGCATTGCGATAAACCCTGGCGCCTGCGTAATTGACCCAACCAAACGGCCATTTACTGCCACTTTGTTTACACCGGTAAATGTTGAAAGATCAATGCCGCCACTTGCATTTGCACCAGAATGGCAGCCTGTGCAATTGGTGCTCATAATGCCTGCAACAGCATCTTTGTATGTAAACACCGCCGTATCGCAGCTATTGCAGTTTACAGTATTTTTTGCGCCTTCCAGAATCCATTTACCAATCAGGTTTACCTGGTCTGTGCTTAATTTTCCACCCGGTGGCATTTTGCCTGACGCAATTTGCTGGTAAATGGTACTGCCTCCGGGATCACCTGGTTTAATACCTCTTTTGGTAATATTTTGCCAGTTGTCTAAAACATACCCATCCTCCTTGCTTTTACTATCGTGGCAGCCTGAGTATGCACAGCTGTTCACGAAAATCGGGAGTATTTCCCCTTCAAAACAAACGAAAGAATCCTTGGTAGAACCTCCACCCCCTCCATTACCGGTACTGTCTCCACCGCCTCCGTTATCGTGCCCTGCAGGAGCAGTAACTACCTGATGCACACAGGCAAAAAATAATACAGCAATTAATGCTGAAAATAACACAGGCCTTTTCATAAGATAGATTTTAAAACGTGATTACTTAACAATAATGCCCTGGTTAATAATTACATCACTTAAAAAACCAGTACAAACACCTTTAAAAGTAATTGTGCTGCCCTTGCTAAGTGCACCAGGGTTTTCTTTAAAAGTACAGTTCACGCCAAATAGAGGATCATTTGATTTTAGGTAAATAACGGTTTCACCCGCCTGGTTATTTTTTATTTCTGTTATCTCGCCGGTAACCTGTATGGCTTTATTCACGAAAAGGTTGTTGGCCCTGTTTTCATTTACGGCGAAGGAATCGAAAATGGCCGCAGCGGTAATTTGTATGCCTTTTTCTTCTGCCACATTTCTTGCGGGCTTGTTCCACATATACAGGCCATATCCAACACCCGAAAAGGCAATAACCAATATAATTAATATTGTTTTCTTAAACGTACTCATATTCTTATTTCATAAACGAAATAAGTGCATGCAGTACTATAATACAAGGGGTTTAAACCAATAAGGTAAATTTTACTGCTGAACAGGTAAAAAGCCGGTTTAAAACAAGTGGTTATTTTACATACTGCTGCACAGGCAGGCGGTTTACAAGGCTGCGGGCAAGTGTCATTTCATCTGCGTACTCCAATTCGCCGCCAAAGGCAATGCCGCGGGCAATGGTAGTAACACGGCAATCTGCCTGCATTTTTTTCTGAATATAGTAGATCGTGGTATCGCCCTGTATATTGGGGCTAAGCGCAAAAATCAGTTCTTCTGTTTGTTCTTTTTCCAATCGGGTTAGCAGGGAAACAATGTTCAATTGCTCTGGCCCAATGCCATCAAGGGGCGAAATAATACCACCCAGCACATGGTAAGTCCCATTAAACTGCTGTGTACTTTCTATGGCAATTACGTCGCGTATATTTTCTACCACGCAAATGATCTGCTGGTTGCGCATAGCATTAGAGCAGGTGGCGCAAATATCACCATCGCTTATATTGTAGCAACGCTGGCAAAACTTAATATCGCGCCGCATGCGCACAATGGTTTCGCTAAAATTTTCTACTTCTGCAGCATCCAGTTTAAGCAAGTGCAGCACCATGCGCAACGCCGTTTTTTTGCCAATGCCGGGCAGTTTGGCAAATTCGTTTACAGCATTTTCCAGTAACGAGGAAGGCAGTTGCATAAATACGTTTAAAATTAAAAGTTAAGTGCGCAAAGTTACCATATACCGCCCTGTTTATCACACGCAAATGCTCCTGATTTTTTTTATGGACCCAGCAGTAGATTTTCATAGCATCACCGCTTGCGTCGCACCCTTGTACGGTTGGTAATGCTATTGAGCTTTTATTGAAGCGTAGTTTGCAAGTAAATAGGCAGTAGAGAGCACATCTTGTGAAAAGATGTCATCTCTCTCTATACTAAGCAGCACATTCTTGTACGGTTGGTAATTCTAATCGGTAAATACAAGGTTCAGCAGTTTCGCAAAGCCAGCCTGCATAAGTTGAATTTGCAAAGGTTTTTATTTATCTTTCGCAAATACACACGTTGTGTGCTAGCATATTTGACTCCCTCTAAAACCTTGAAGAAATAGAATGTGACAACTCATTGGACTCTTTGCAATTTCTTGGTTAATAGTTTGGCTGTTTGACAAACACAATTTATCTGTATTGGGATTAATGCCAACAAAGGAAAGACTGAAACTTTGCTTTTATCTTTTTGCAGTAACAGTAATTTGTTGCTCAACAGCATTCGTTTTGAAAATGTATTTTGCAAAAGAACAATATACAATAAATCCAAAGTTGACTACATCTTTGTTTTCTTTAGAACTATGGAACAATGTCCGAGGCGTATTGACTGAGGAATTACTTTGCAGAGGGGTTGTATTGTATATTTTAATAAAAAAGTTAGGTAGTAAGTGGGCAATAATTATTTCTTCTATAATTTTTGGACTTCTTCATTGGCTTAACAATGGAGTTTTTGGAAATCCAATACAAATGGGTGTTCTATTTTTATTCACCTTTTGTATGGGACTTCTTCTTGCATTTTCTTACGCTAAGACATTTTCAATTTTAATACCATTCGCAATACATTTAGGTTGGAACTTGACACAAAATTTTATATTTCCCGACAACCCAGAAGGAAATCACTTCTTCATTTTAGCTGCACAGCCGCCAATTGTAACTGTTTCTTATTTTGTTTTTTTTGTAATGCTTTTATTTCCGAAAGTTTCAGCAATTGGAATTGACTATTTAATTGTAAGGAGACAAAAGCAAATTGAAATACCCAATTGAAAATGCCAGCACACAACACCGCATTACCGGACATTGGGGCTTGACCAGTATTTCTTCAGCATTTAATCGCTGTTAAGCATTGGTTTGGGCTAGACAATCTTTGTTCAACATTTTATGTAATTTCAACTTTAAATCAACGTGCGGCTTGACGTTCCGGGCTTGACCAGCATCAAATACCCCAACGTCGTTAATGTAGGAACGTTATAACCAATAGTAGAAAAACATCTAAGAATAGCAATTACAAAAAAAAGACAAAGTATGCCAACAGATAACGGAAATCCGGAAGGCTCAACATGGCCTTTACCAAAATTTAGATTTGAAGTTGATCTTGGAGATGAATTGAAAAGGGTATCTTTTCAGGAAGTATCTGGTATGGAAGTGGAGACTCAAATAATTGAATACCGGAAAAGCAATAGCCCCCGTTTCTCAACTGAAAAAATGCCGGGTATAACAAAGTACGGGAACGTTACCATGAAAAGAGGTGTGTTTGCAAATGACAATACTTTTTGGGATTGGCACGCACAAATTAAAATGAATTTGATTAAAAGAAGAACGATATTAATAAGACTGTTAGATGAAGACGGTAAAGTGACCATGCAATGGACATTAAACAATGCCTGGCCAACAAAAATCACAAGTACAGATTTGAAATCAGACGGAAACGAAATAGCTGTCGAAACTCTTGAGATTGCACATGAGCAGTTAATTATATCAAATGGCCCGTAAGACTAAATGTAGAATAACTTATTTTAAAGCACAGTAATTCTATTTAACTACGCTTCCATCTACGCTTCAATAAAAGCTCAATAAAGAAATAAAAGTACAAGAGTGCGACGCAACAGGCGATGCCATGCAAGGCCAATGCCGGGTACAAAAAAATTCTGCTTATTTTGCAGGCATCAATTTTAATACATGTCTGCAACATTTCTCTTTTCGTTTGTTATTGCTTATTTTATTTTATTGCTGGGCGTAGCATGGTACACCAGCCGCAACAGTAACAATGAATCTTTTTTTATAGGTAACCGCAACAGTAACTGGATGCTGGTCTCGTTTGGTATGATTGGCACATCGCTTAGCGGGGTAACTTTTGTAAGCGTGCCGGGGGCGGTGGCTAAAGAAAGTTTTGCTTATTTTCAGGTTACGCTGGGCTACCTGATTGGCTACTTGGTAATTGCATTTGTACTGGTGCCATTGTATTACCGGCTAAACCTTACTTCCATTTACAATTATTTAAGCAACAGGCTTGGTTTTACCTCATACAAAACGGGGGCTTCTTTTTTTATTTTATCAAGAACGCTGGGTGCTACGGCAAGGCTTTACCTGGTGGTAAATATTTTGCAGGGCGCTATACTGGAAAGTTTTGGCATACCTTTTTGGTTAACAACACTTATAATACTGATAATGATATTGCTCTACACTTTTGAAGGCGGTGTAAAAACTATTGTTTATACAGATACTTTGCAAACTACCTGTATGCTTGCAGGGCTT
>JBBRDW010000069.1:0-25069 GCA_038203525.1 Chitinophagales bacterium
GCCATCCGTGGTTTGGTCGACGGAAAGAAAAAGAAAAAAGGCGAAGTAGTGGAAGAAGATGACCTTGGTAAGGGTAACCTTTTTGCAACCGGATTGGTTGCTGGTGGTGCTCTCGCCGGCGTTGCTGTTGCATTGCTTACCGCAGGCAGCGAGAACATAGCCAAAGCGCTTGAAAAGGTAAACCTGGAAAGCGGCTTAGAGCGTTTATTAACGCCCGGCATTTATCAATTACTGGGTGTTGGATTGTTCGTAACGCTCGGCATAATTTTATACAGAACTGCAATGAAAAAGAGTACAAGTATTTTAGAAGAATAGATACATTTTATGAGCCGGGCTGAAGAAGTTTTTCATGGCATCGGCTCTTGCCACGCTCGGTTCAAAGTTCCTCTTTCATGTCGACATTTAAGCGAAGGGTAGTTGGCCAGCAAACTGTATATCCTTGTTCAACAAGTCCCGCCGCAATGCCTTTCATCACAGCATTTCAGCGGGAATTTTTTTAATTACAACTTCAACCCTTTTGTGTAAATATCTATGCAACTGCTGTAATATTTCTCCACAGCGTAATAGGCTTCAAACACTTTTTTCATTTTTTTCTGAACTGATAAACGGTTATTATCATCGAGCAGATAAGCGATCATTTCCATCCACTTTGCGGTATTAAAATCATCGGCGATTAGTTCGGGCAATTCGCGGTTTATCTGGTGCACAACTTCGCCGGTATTAAAGGTAACAAACGGTAAACCCTGCGCCATGTATTCAATTAAAACGAGTGGACCAGATTCAGACTTTGATGGGTGGAGAGCAAGATCGAACTGGTGAAGGAGGGGTTGTATTTCGTTGCAGCCAAAAATAAAATGTATACGATCTGCCAATTGAAATTCATTGATCTTTTGCTGGAGTAGTTCTAAGTAAACCGTGTCTGCTTTTTTGCCTATAACAGTAAGATGAAAATGATTGGCTGTATTTAATTTGTGCACCAATTCTATGGCAAATTCAATATGCTTGGCGGGCAGTATATTTGAAACCAGCAATAAACTTACTGCGCCATTTTTATGCGGTTCTTTCAATAATGGGTTTTTATATGGGGTTACAATATTGGGTAAAAGAAAAACCAGGCTGCTGTCCATTTTTAAAACATCCTGTGCCCATTGTTGAATTGTTGCGGAAACTGCAATCAATATCGTTTTTGGGTAAATGAGCCGTATATGCCACACTGGGGTTTTTACATTTGCAATATTGCCGTAATGCTCTTGGAAAAAAATAGGCTTCTGCATACGAAACAATTTCATAGCCAGGTAAACATAGCGCATATTATATGAGGCATGCACGTGAATAACATCAAATGCTTTTATCGATTTTACCAGCCTTAACATGGTTAAGGGATTCCATTTCCATTTTCTTTGAAGGTCAATAACAGGAATTTGGTTGTGCAGCTGTGCAGCCAGCGGACCTTGAGTTACAGTTGTTACTACAGTTACCGCGTGCCCATGTTGGTACAAGAGGTTAGATAAAGTTACCAGCACACGCTCAGCGCCGCCAACATTTAGCTGGTCGGTAATTAGTACAACACTGGGTTTTTTATTCTGCATACGCTGTGTTGCTAAAATAAATGCAATTTGTAAACAGGGGCAATTTTATTTTACGGCCAGCAATAAACAGCTTGTTTATTATCTTCACAGCATGCAACATTTGTTATTACTTCATGGTGCAATTGGCGCCAAAGATCAGCTGGAGCCATTGGCTGCGGTATTAAAAGATGACTTTATTGTTCATACGCTAAGCTTTACTGGCCATGGCGGAAACAGTATTCCCGACAGGCCATTTTCGATTGAACTTTTTACGCTGGATGTATTGCGGTATATGGAAATTCATAACATTGAGCAGGCCAATATTTTTGGCTACAGCATGGGTGGTTATGTGGGGTTTTACCTGGCAAAATACCATCCTGAAAAAATATTAAAACTGGCAACGCTTGCGACAAAAGTTCATTGGGATGAAGCGATTGCGGCCAAAGAAACAAAGTTGCTCAACGCCGGTATCCTAGAACAAAAACTGCCCGCTTTTGCGGCGCAACTCGCACAGCGGCATGAACCTGAAGACTGGAAAATGGTTTTATCTAAAGTGTGCGAAATGCTCGTACAACTCGGCAACAAAAATACCCTGCTGGCAGACGATTATACTAGCATAAACACTTCGTGCCTTGTAATGCTTGGCGACAGGGATAAAATGGTAACACTCGAGGAAACTGTAGCAGTTTACAAAATGTTACCGGCTGCACGTTTGGCCATTTTGCCCAATACGCCGCATCCACTGGAACAGGCAGATGCCAAGCTGCTTGCATTTATGGTAAAAAACTTTTTGGCATAGCGGATCATAAATTCAGCAGGTAGACGTTTTTTTGAGCCCGTTTGTATTACTACTATTTAGCTTTACTTGCGTCGCACCCTTGTGCTCCAAAACCATATTCGGCAAATTGCCAAAAGCATTACAAATTCATGGTACTGTAATACACAGTACCACCAAACTAATCTACCAACCTCTGCTTCAATTTTCACTGTGGTAAAAGCTGAATAGATATAATCCAACTTGTTAGCAGAAATGACATCTTTTTAAAAGATGTCATTTCTGCTAATGAAATCATTGGTTATGCAATAGGCAGCACCATTAACTCATAGCGCCCAATCTTCGCTTCAATCTACGCTGCGGTAAAAGCTGAATATATAATCTGAACGCATAAGAGTGCGACGCAACGGAAGCTTCCTGCTTATTCGTATGCTTGGCCCATAAAAATTGATATTCATATCTTTCTATCTTTGCCCGCAATTATGAGTGGAAACGCCAAAAGGAAGATTTTCGATTTTTCGCTAATGCGTCGGATATTTAAGTTTGTAAAACCATACAGGCTGCAGTTTATTTCAAGTGTTATTCTGGCAATTGTACTGGCATTTTTAACGCCGGTTCGCCCCTTTTTTATTCAGCTTACCATTGATAAAGCAACCGGAAAAGCAATTAATACCCCACTCATTTTAAAATGGCTTTTTTACAATACCGACCTGAGCGACGCGGCAAAATTCATCATTGCCGTCACCATTTTTCAGGTAGCTTTTATTTTTGTTGAAACAGCTTTGCGTTTTTTGTTTTCGTTCCTCACCGCCTGGCTGGGCCAGAGCGTGGTAAAAGATATGCGGGTGAGTGTTTTTAAAAAAGTGCTGGGCCTGAACCTTAAACAATTTGACACTACAGCCATTGGTACACTTACTACCCGCACCATTAATGATATTGAAAGCATCAACGATATATTTTCGGATGGGTTGATACCCATACTTGCCGATCTGCTCTCCATTATAATAGTATTGGTAACCATGTTTGCCACCGACTGGCGGCTTACACTCATTGCGCTGATACCGTTTCCGCTGCTTATTGTGGCTACTTATTATTTTAAAGAAAGTGTAAACCGCAGCTTTATAAAAGTGCGTAATGCGGTGGCGGCTTTAAATGCTTTTGTGCAGGAACATATTACGGGAATGCAGATTGTGCAGGCTTTTGCCGCGGAAGACCGGGAGTTTAATAAATTTCAAAAAATCAATAAGCAATACAGGGATGCTAATGTAAAATCAATATTTGCTTATTCTGTTTTCTTCCCTATTGTTGAAATTACGCTGGCGGTTTCCACGGGTTTACTGGTATGGTGGCTGGCAGGTATTGCAACTGATAACCCCATTGCCAACCAAAACCTGGCGGGCGAACTGGTGGCATTTATACTTTACCTGAACCAGATCTTTCGTCCTTTAAGGGTAATAGCCGATAAATTCAACACCCTGCAAATGGGTATGATATCGGCCGAAAGAATATTTAAAGTGATGGATAATGACGACTTTATTAAAAATGAAGGGACTTATGTGCCCCAAAAAATAAATGGTGAACTCTCTTTTGAAAAAGTATGGTTCGCCTACAATGATGAAAATTATGTACTGAAGGATATAAGCCTTAACATAAAGGCGGGGGAAACAATTGCACTGGTGGGCCATACCGGCAGTGGCAAAACTTCCATCATCAGCGTACTAAACCGGTTGTACCAAATACAAAAAGGAATTATAAAGTTAGACGGAGTAAATATTGAGGATTACAAATTAGATACTTTAAGGGGAAGCATTGGCGTGGTACTCCAGGATGTGTTTCTTTTTTCAGGTTCGGTGCTGGATAATATTACACTCCGCAACCCCGATATTTCCAAAGAAAAGGTTGTTGAAGCCGCGAAAATGATTGGCGTACACGATTTTATCATGCGGCTGCCCGGTGGCTACAGCTACAATGTGATGGAAAGGGGCACTACGCTAAGTCTTGGGCAAAGGCAACTGATCTCTTTTATAAGGGCTTTGTTATACAACCCTTCTGTGCTTATTCTGGATGAGGCAACCTCGTCTATAGATACAGAAAGTGAAATGCTGATACAGAAAGCAATTGATACACTGATTAAAGACAGAACCTCTATTGTAATTGCCCACCGCCTTTCTACCATACGTAAAGCAAGTAAAATAATTGTACTCGATAAAGGTGAAATAAAAGAAACAGGTAGCCACGAACAACTGCTGGAACTGGGTGGGTTTTACAGCAAATTACACAGCATGCAGTTTGAAAAACAAAAAATTGTTACTGCGTAATCCCAGTCATTTTTTGCCAAATAACTTTTTTTCAAATTCCAAATGCTCAATTCCTTTTTTAAACCCTCAACCCTTATCTTTGCGCCAAAATTGGAAATGGTATGACCTTTAAAGGCGTAAAATTCTTACTGGCAGCGGTTCTTGGCTTTTCGGGCTTACTTTATTCCAGTAACACGATTGCCCAGGAAAGCACCCCTAAAGAGGGAGAAAAATTAAATCCATCTAAAATTATTTTAGAGCACGTTGCCGATTCCCATGAATTTCATTTCTTCTCCTTAGGCGAAACAGAAGTTGCCATACCATTACCTGTAGTTTTATTTTCTTCAGAAAAAGGCATATCTCTATTCATGTCTTCCGAATTTCACCATGGCGAAGGCTTACATGATGGCTTTCGTTTGGTAGATGATAAATTTCTGGAAGAACATGCCGCCGAACTTCCCAAAGATTCAAAGGGTGCTCCCATTATACAAGCTGGTAAAATTTATGCAACTGATGCACAGGGTGTTCCTGATATAACAGCTTCAGTGTACGATTTTTCACTTACCAAAAATGTGGTTCAGCTGATACTTTCGCTCGCTTTACTTGTATGGCTTATGGTTGGTGTAGCTAACTTATATGCTAAAGGAAAAGGAACTAAAACAGCACCAACCGGTTTTCAAAATGCGGTAGAGCCAGTAATAACATTTGTTAGAGACGAGGTAGCCAAGCCTAATCTCGGTAAAAAATACGAAAGATATATGCCTTTCCTGTTAACCATATTCTTCTTTATTCTAATAAATAACCTTGTTGGCCTGGTACCAGGCACCGCTAATGTTACCGGCAATATTGCCTTTACAGCCGTGCTTGGACTAATTGCCTTCGTTGTAATATTATTCAATACCAACAAACATTTCTGGGGACATATTTTTAACCCACCGGTACCAATGGGCGTAAAACCTATTATGATACCGGTAGAAATTTTGGGCATTTTCACAAAACCCTTTGCATTAATCATTCGTCTTTTTGCGAACATGATTTCTGGTCATATTATCATATTAAGTTTCATTTGCCTCATTTTTATTTTTGGCGCAATGAACACCGCATTGGGTTGGGGCACGTCACCTTTCTTTGTTTTGCTGGCTGTGTTCATCTATCTCATTGAAGTGCTTGTTGCATTTATTCAGGCATTTATTTTTGCCAACTTAACTGCAGTTTTCATTGGTCAGGCATTTGAAGGTGGTCACGATCATCAAGATATTCACGAAGACGCAGTAATAGTTTAATAATTTCTTTTCATCATAAAAACAAGTATCATGAGTTTAATTACAGTTCTGTTAGAAGACGTGGTGCAGCCTGGTTACGGAGCTATTGGTGCGGGTCTTGCAGCTATGGGTGCAGGTATCGGTATCGGCCAGATTGGTAAGGGCGCTGTAGAAGGTATTGCCCGCCAGCCAGAAGCATCTAACGACATTCGTGCAAACATGATCCTTGCCGCTGCTCTTGTAGAAGGCGTTGCCCTTCTTGGTGCGGTAGCAGGTCTTTTGGCTGTATTCAAATAGCCGTTTATTGCACGTTAAGCTAATACTGCATCCGAAGCACAGGGCGGAGGATGCAGTAATTTAAGTTCTTTAAATACAGGATTTTTGAACCATGCAGAAGAATAGAAATGAAGCTTCTCTTGCGTCGCACTCTTGTACTTTCAGATCATTATTGAACTAAGTAAAACAAAATCCATCCCGCTCACTATGCGGGGGTATCGGAGGATTACTATATGCAACTTTTAACTCCAGAATTAGGCTTGTTTGTATGGAACCTCATCGCGTTCCTCATTGTGTTTTTAATCTTAAAGAAATTCGCGTGGAAACCCATTCTCAACAGCCTTAAAGAAAGAGAAACAGGTATTTCTGATGCACTTGCCACTGCGGACAGGGTTAAGCTAGAAATGTCTCAGTTAAAAAATGAAAATGAGGCACTCATGGCAAAAGCCCGTGAAGAAAGAGCAGTAATGATTAAAGACGCAAAAGAAGCTTCCGATAAAATGATCAGCGATGCAAAAGACAAAGCAAAATCAGAATTTGACCGCATAGTGGCTGAAGCACAACTTGCTATTACGCAGCAGAAAAATGCAGCTCTTACCGATGTAAAAAATCAGGTTGGTAATTTAGTAATTGAAGTTGCTGAGAAAGTGCTGAGAAGAGAATTAGCCAACAAAACGGAACAGGAAAATCATATTAAGCAATTGGCAGAAGCTGTTAAATTAAATTAAAACAACCCCCTCTAACTCCCTCCAGCGGGGAGACTTTAATGGGGATTTTGTAATATATTAAAATAAAAAGGCCCTCCTTTCGAGGGAATTAGAAAGGCTTCAAATTATGCAAAATCCACGTTTAGCCACCAGGTACGCGAAAAGCTTAATTGATCTTGCAATCGAAAGAGGTCAGTTAGAGTTAGTTTATAAGGATATGCAATATTTACAGGCTGTTTGTAAAGGCAGCCCCGAATTTGTTAGCCTTTTGCGCAGCCCTATAATAAAAAACGACAAGAAAGACGCCATTATTACCGCTGTTACAAAAGATAAAGTGGGCGAACTTACTGGCGCATTTAATAAACTGATGGTGGCAAAAGGCCGCGAAAGAGATATGCCTGAAATTGTAAATGCATTCATCGATCAATACAACACAATCAACGGCATTCATAAGGTTAAGCTTACAACGGCGGTTCCTGTAAGTGAAGAATTGAAGAAGGCAATTACTACCAAAGCTACTGCCGAAGCAGGATTAGCACATATTGAATTGGAAACAAAAGTAAATGAAAGCCTGATTGGCGGTTTTGTACTTGAGTTTAATAATAATCTTGTAGATGCAAGTATTCAGCGGGATTTAAAAGACATCAAGAAACAGTTCAATAAGAATATTTACGTGCAGCAGCTTAGATAATGGCCGGATGCCGGCGTTTTGCTCAATAGAGTTCAGAAGGTACAAAGGTGCCGCCTTGGCGGGAATGGACGATGCATAAAGAAATAAAAAGTTGGGCTCAAAAAAATGCTTAATTACAAACTGTAAAATTCAAACTGTAAACTATAAAATATGGTAGATATTAAGCCAGATGAAATTTCAGCGATACTGAGACAGCAGTTGAGCAACTTCAACGCTGCTGCAGATCTGGAAGAAGTAGGTACCGTGCTCCAGGTGGGTGATGGTATTGCGCGTGTATATGGTTTAAATAATGTTCGTTCGGGTGAACTTGTTGAGTTCGAGAACGGCGTTAAAGCGATTGCGCTAAACCTTGAAGAAGATAATGTGGGTGTGGTTTTAATGGGTGAAAGCAAAGAAACCAAAGAAGGCGATAAAGTGCGCCGTACTGGTAAAATTGCTTCTATTAAAGTAGGTGAAGGTGTGGTTGGCCGTGTTATTAATACCCTCGGCGATCCTATAGATGGTAAAGGCCCTATTACCGGTGAACTATACGAGATGCCACTGGAGCGTAAAGCACCTGGTGTTATTTACCGCGAGCCCGTTAAGGAACCATTGCAAACCGGTATTAAAGCAATCGACGCAATGATCCCGATTGGCCGTGGCCAGCGTGAGCTGGTAATTGGTGACAGGCAGACCGGCAAAACCGCCATATGTATTGATACCATTATTAACCAGAAAGAATTTTATGCAGCAGGTAAACCTGTTTACTGTATATATGTAGCGATCGGTCAGAAAGCTTCTACAGTTGCGGGTGTAATGAAAACACTGAACGATTATGGCGCCATGGCCTACACAACCATTGTAGCAGCATCTGCAAGTGACCCTGCACCACAACAGTTCTATGCTCCTTTTGCCGGTGCTGCAATTGGCGAATTTTTCAGAGATACCGGCCGTCCTGCATTGATCATTTATGATGATCTTTCAAAACAAGCGGTGGCCTATCGTGAAGTTTCATTGTTACTCCGCCGTCCTCCGGGCCGTGAGGCTTACCCTGGTGACGTGTTCTATCTGCATAGCCGTTTGCTGGAGCGTGCCGCAAAAGTTATCGCAAATGATGATGTTGCCAAGAACATGAACGATTTACCAGAATCTATCCGGCATCTTGTAAAAGGTGGTGGCAGCTTAACGGCTTTGCCGATTATTGAAACACAGGCTGGTGACGTATCTGCTTACATTCCAACAAACGTTATCTCCATTACCGACGGGCAGATATTCCTTGAGGGTAACCTGTTCAACGCAGGTATTCGTCCGGCAATTAACGTGGGTATTTCTGTAAGCCGCGTGGGTGGTACTGCGCAGATTAAATCCATGAAAAAAGTGGCTGGTACATTAAAGCTTGATCAGGCACAGTACCGCGAACTGGAAGCGTTCTCCAAATTTGGTGGCGATCTTGACGCCGCTACAAAATATGTAATTGATAAAGGTGCCCGTAACGTGGAAATACTGAAGCAATTACAGTATAGCCCGGTAGCCGTTGAAAAACAGGTAGCTATTATTTACCTCGGTACGCAGGGTTTGCTTAAAGAAGTAGCCGTTAAAAATGTGAAGGCTTTTGAAGAACATTTTTTATTAGAAATGGAAAATAAAATGCCGGAAGTTTTGGCTGATTTCAAGAAGGGAAATCTACCCGAAGCCGGAATTGCCAAAATGGTTGAAATGGCAAAAGGTTTAATGTCTCAGTACAAGTAATAAGTTGTAAGTACTAAGTTATAGGCAAACGGCCACAGATCTTTCTGTGGCCGTTTTTGTTTGTTGGATTATTTTGTGAGCCGGCTGACGAATGTGAATAAAGCTTTTCTTTCCGCCGAGGCAGGACTCTTGTATTGTAGAATACAATTGGGCGACATCCAGCAACTTTACCATAGCATAAAAAAATTTTTAAAAATAGCGCATAGCCTTAAATTTTTTATAAAACGCTTATTCACTTTCGCTATGATCCACGCTTAGATAGAAGCTGAATAGAATTACAGAACGCACAAGAGTGCGACGCAACTAAAGTTCAATTGAAATATTGAAGCTGGGTAAATAAAAATTATCCTGCATTTTTTTACACTACCCAATAATTTGGGATTCGCCTTTTTTTATAACAATATCTGTATTTGCGGCGGCCAGTTCAATTTTGTTTTTTTCGAGCATTTCAATAATTGCAAGGTTTATTTTTTCGCGAAGGGCTACAAATTGGTTAATGGTTTGGGCCATACTTGTAAAATATTCTGTGGTAATAATGTGGGCGTCTTTACCGGTATCGCTTAGAAAAACCATGCTGCTTTGAACCCCTTCTTTGTCAACAATATTTTTTATTGAAGTAACTGCCTGTTTTAACTGTGCGGCGGTGGTTGCTAAACTGATTTGCAGGGTTACTTCGGCGCGGCGTTGTGTGCGTAGGGTAATGTTATCGAGAATGGTATCTACCATTTGCTTATTGGGTACGGTAATGTGTGTTTTATGATCGGTGCGCATGCGGGTGCTGCGCAAGCCAATCCTTTCAACTACGCCGGTAAAGCCCTGCACTTTTACAAGATCGCCGGTGGTAAAAGGTTTATCGAAGAAAATAATAAAAGAGGCAATTAGGTTTTCGAGGCTTTCTTTTGTTGCCAGCGCCACCGCAGCGCCCACAAGGCTTAGGCCGGTTACCAGTTTACTTATATCGTAATTAAAAGTAAAGCGCAATAACATAAGGAAACCTACTATGTACAGCACTACTTTAAAAAAATCTCTGAAAAAAACAACGAGTTGGTTATCGCTTTGATCGGTAGTAAGGTTTGCTTTTTCTTCGAAAATTATTGCGACGAATTTAATAAAACGAATACAAAAACGTATAAACGTAATAATAAGTGCGGTATGTGCTGCCGCATCGAGCATTGTTCTTGAAGTTATTTTATAAAATGTAAAATCAAGTACATTGGGAAGGTTAAGTTTATCGAATGAAATAATGATGACCAGCAGAAAAAGAAAATGATCGAGGGGCGTTACAATCAGCTCAAGAAATGCTTTCTTGCGAAAGCTTTTACCGGTTTTTGCAAACAGGCCATACAACAGGCCGGCAAGGTATTTTGAAATGATGCGCTTAATAATTAACGCAATTAAAATGGCACCAAAAACCTGGATATAAACAAGTAGGGTATTATCGAGAAACTGCCTTTGTAATATTTCTTTCATTGCTTTTTTTATTGGACTTGGTAAACATGTAATCCATCTTTTTCAAGCACAAATATCTTATTTAAGTGGCGTTGTATTTTTACCGATGTATTAATATTTATACCGGGCAGTAATTTTAGATTGCTGAATGTTTTTACTACAGATGAAAAAAGGAAAACAGAATCGCTGCCGAGCAATCTGTTGCCTGAAACCTGTACATTCTTCCAGCCGGTAAGATCTATATGCTGTTTATAGGCACCGTAATAGTCAAACAGCAGCCAACCTTTTTTTTCATCGTATAAGTATAGTAAACCGCTTTCATCAATAATGCGGTTTGGATTATAGGTGTCGCTAAATAAATTACGGAAGTCTGCTGATTGCTGGAGTACATTCCCGTTATCATCAATTTTTTTTATGGTATTATCCAGCTCGTCAAAAACCCAGTAATTGTTGTCGTAACTCAGTGCAACGGCTTTAGCCTGTAATATGCCTGAAGCCCTTAAGTCAAGTGTGTTGCGAATGTTAAGGTAACGGTCGAGTACTGCAATAGTGGTAAAGTCTTTATAGTAAACAATTATTTTAAGCGGGTTGCTTACGTCTAACAGGTAGATATCGCCATACCTGCGCACATCATTGAATATACCTGCCGAATCGAGATTTTGATTAAGTTTTTTTACCTGATTGCTTTTGGTAACCAGGTAAATATTACCCAGGTTATCTATGTAGAAATTAGTGTAACTGCCTGCAATTAATTTTACGGGCTGCAGATGTAATGTGGTATCTGCACCCGCCCCCCATGTGGTTGATGTAATTGCAATGCAGATAAATATGTTTATCAGTCTTCCCATTTTTTTAATTGGATATCGCTGCCATCAAAAACAGCATAAGTAAAATCACGCATCCAGTCGCCCAGGTTTATGTAGCGGCTTTTGTTGCTTAATTTATAATCTATCGGGTAATGCCTGTGACCAAAGACAAAAAAATCGAAATGCTCTTTTGCAAGTATTTCGCGACAGAAGATAATAAGCCATTCTCTTGTTTCGCCGAGGAATATTTTGTCTTTGGGCATTGTTTTTATACGGCTCTTGCCACTGAAATAATTAGCAATACCAATGCCAACTGCGGGGTGTAAAAAACCAAAAAACCATTTACAGGATTTGCTTCTGAAAACCTTTTTTATAAATTTATATTTGGCATCGCCGGGGCCCAGGCCATCGCCATGGCCAATAAAAAACCGCTTTTCATTCCATTCAAAAGTTTTAGGTTCGGGGTAAACAGGTATGTTAAGCTCTTTTTCAAAATAGCCATTCATCCACATATCGTGATTGCCCATAAAAAAATGGATCGGAATTCCGCTGTCGGTAATTTCGGCAAGTTTGCCCAGCAGGCGTACATAACCTTTGGGTACTACTGTTTTGTACTCGTACCAAAAATCGAACATATCGCCATTAATAATTATCTCCGCTGCATCGTGCCGTATGTTTTCCAGGAAAGCCACAACTTTTTTTTCGCGTATAAGGCTGCTTTCATAATCAGGAACGCCAAGGTGAAAATCGGAAAGAAAATATATTTTTTTGCCGGGCGTAATATTCATTTTTCACTTTATTTTTTTGGCGTGCAATAGGATTTATCAGCGCCGGTATTTAAAGTCGGTTACGTTAAGACCGGTATTTGAATTGTGATACCAAAGCCAAATATATGCACAAAAGATAAAAGGATTGCGACGCAACGATGATGCCATGAAAACCTTTGCTGGTATTAAAAATATTATTTTATGGCTGGGGAACCTGGGGTTATTATTTTTTAGAAAAGTATTCGAGTACATCACCCGATTCTATTACGGGTTTGCCGGTTGTGTCGCCGTTGAACCAGTAAACCCACGCCTGCACAACGTTATTTTCCAACGTATATACATGGTCTAACGCTCTTGTATATTGAGGTGTTTCTCCGTCTTCTGCGCTTAAACCTTCATAGTCATCGAGCTGGCCAATGGCCCAGGAAAATTCATCCTGATTTTTTATCGTATATAATTCACCGATTATATAATGCTCGTCTGTTGCCGGTTTAGCCGCCGGAAAACTGCCCATATCAAATAATATCCCTCTTAATTTTGCATTTCCAGCAAAAGAAAAATAACGGCTGATGTAAGTATAAGCGGGGTGGCGAAACCCACTACGCAGTGAGCCATAAACAAATAGCTGGGGATGGTCGTGTTTCATATTTTATATCCATTTGTTATGCGTGACTATTTTTGGGCCCGGCTGCAGCATGTTATTTGACCGTCCCTTGCGTCGCACACTTTTACTGCATTAAGTTTTTGAGCATGGCGCTAACTTTCTTATTTTTTACGGTTGTGATTGCTCCACCAAAAAGCAAAATACTTCTTTGGGGCCATGCACGCCTACAACAAGTGTTTTTTCTATATCTGCCGTTCTGCTTGGGCCGGTAGCAAATGTGAAAAGCGAAGGCAAACCATCAACATATTTTTCTCTGGTATTTATTATGGCATCTTTTATATCGTAAACCAGCTGATTGGTATAGGCTATACAAATATGTACTGGTGCGTAAACACTTACGGTGCGGCCACTTTGCTGTGCGCTGCTTAAAACAATACTTCCTGTTCTTGCAACAAGAGACTCGCAAGAAGTAATAGCGGCATCGCATTTTTCGAGGTCGGTAGTGTAGGTTTGTTTTAGTCCATGTTTATCCAAAGTTTGCTTTAGGTTATCCTCCCGGCAATAAATATTTTCCCATTTACGTATTTCAAAAAGCAACTGCAATTGTTGTGCGAGTTCCTTTTCGTTGGAACAAAAAGAAAACTTTCCCTGTAATTTGGTAAAGTTTTCAGCAAATTCAATTTCAGGCTCGTCGAGTGGTGGTGCAAAAATACTTTCATTTCCTTCACTTTTTGGAAATGGAACAGGCACTGATGTACTCAGTGCCTGCCTTATCTTTTTTAGGATGATCTCTTTTGACTTAGATTGTTTCATTGTTCTTCCATTTTCAAAGGAGGTATGTTTGCGCCGCTGTCGTAAGGAGGTACTCCATCGCTTATTGGGCCGCTGCCAATGTGATGATCTTCAAGACCAGTGTCTTCAACATCTAAAAGCTTCTTTTCTTCGAATGGTCTTTTACCTATTAAGGCTTCTACATCACTCTTGAACAAAACTTCTTTAGTAAGAAGCTCTTTAGCAAGTTTAGCAACATCTTCCTTATGGTCTGTCAGGAGCTTTAATGTTATTTTATAAGCATCATCAATTATTCTTCGAACTTCCTGATCTATCAACTTTCCTGTTTCTTCGCTATAGGGTTTTGTAAAAGTGTTTTCCTGTGAAGGATCGTAAAAACTCACGTTTCCTACCTTTTCGCTCATTCCATAAACCGTTATCATCGAATAAGCTATTCTGGTAATTTGCTGTAAGTCATTCGAAGCACCGGTTGAAATTTTACCAAAGAAAATTTCTTCACTGGCTCTTCCTCCCAACGTCATGCAAATTTGATCCATTAATTGATCTGTGTTGTAGAGATATTGCTCTTTTGGGGTGTATTGCGCATAGCCAAGTGCCGCAGTACCCCTCGGTACAATTGTTACTTTCAACAGCGGATAAGCATGCTCTAGAAACCAGCCGCAAATGGCATGTCCGGCTTCGTGGTAAGCAATAATTTGCTTTTCCTCCGGAAGAATAATTTTGTTCTTCTTTTCAAGCCCACCTATAACCCTGTCAATAGCATCCTGAAAATCGGCCATATCAACTGATTCTTTTCCTTTTCTTGCAGCAATCAGTGCTGCCTCATTGCATACATTAGCGATATCGGCACCAGCAAATCCTGGCGTTTGTTCCGCCAACTTATGGATGTCTAAAGTTTGAGAAATTTTTATTGGTTTCAGATGGACAAGAAAAATTGTTTCCCTACCTTTTACATCAGGCTTATCTATCGATATCTGCCTGTCAAAACGACCCGGGCGAAGTAATGCAGAATCGAGCACATCCGGTCTGTTTGTTGCAGCCAGAATAATAACACCAGAGTCGCCGCCAAAACCGTCCATTTCAACCAGCAGCTGATTCAATGTATTTTCTCTTTCATCGTTGCTCATTATTGCGTTTCTCCCGCGGGCACGTCCAATAGCATCAATCTCATCTATAAAAATGATACAAGGCGCTTTTTCCCTCGCTGTCTTAAACAGGTCCCTTACCCGGCTTGCGCCTACACCTACAAACATTTCCACAAAGTCACTTCCACTTAGGCTAAAGAATGGTACCTGAGCTTCACCAGCCACCGCCTTTGCCAACAGTGTTTTGCCTGTTCCGGGCGGTCCAATTAACAGAGCACCTTTGGGAATTTTACCGCCCAGAGCTGTGTATTTTTTGGGATTCTTTAGAAAGTCTACAATTTCCATCACCTCCACTTTCGCCTCGTCCAAACCTGCTACATCAGCGAAAGTAATATTAACCTTTGCACCTTTATCAAACAACTGAGCTTTTGATTTGCCTATACTAAAAATGCCTCCTGGTCCACCTCCGCCAGCTGGTCCACCCATTTTGCGCATTAATAAAACCCAAAGCCCAACAAAGAGTAAAACTGTAAGTACGGTTTGTGCAATGGGTCCAAGCCATTCAGCTTCACTGGTGGGTTCTTCAGTCACAACTTTAACGGTGGGGTTTTGCTTGTAGAAATCAGACATTTTATTGTTGTAGCTTTCCCAATCTGTTACCTGAAATTCAAACAAAGGAATCTTGCCATTAGAGGGCAATTTATTTTTAAACTTGTCTTGATAGAAAGGCTTTTTTGCACTGTCTGCATAAATATGAACACGTACCAGATCTTTATTTTTTATAAGATCAAGTGATTGAACATCACCTTTTAGCAGCATCTCTTTTTCAAATTCCTGAAAACTTGTTCTGGAAGAATCGGGTGCGCCTATATTTAAAAACTGGTACCCAATTAAAATCACTGCAATAAGACCATAGATCCAGTAAATACTAATACGTGGCGGCATCTTTTTAGAGCCTCTTTCATCACTCCCTCTGCCTGAAAAATCGTTTTTTATTTTATTATCTTCCTGTGCCATATTATTTTAATTACTTCTCAGTATATAAATGCATTTTGTGTGTAAAAGTTCTGTTTTGCAAAATAAATGTTATCAATCATTATGTTCTGTTAAAGCAGCATCGCTCCATAGCTCCTCAAGTTTGTAAAATGTTCTTGTATCGGGCTGCATCACGTGAACAACAATGTTTACATAGTCAACCAAAACCCACTGCAACGCACCATGACCTTCGTGTTTATAAGGCATTTCGTCGCAATTAGACTTTACCTTTTCTTCAACTGAGTCGGCTATGGCTTTTACTTGGGTTGTACTCGAAGCCTCGCAAATCACAAAAAAATCTGCCACTGCTTCGGGAATTTTCCTGAGATCAAGTGATACGATTTTTTCGCCTTTTTTTTCCTGAATTGCTTTAATTACAGTTTTGAAAAATTTGGAGTTCTTTGTAAGTTTGGCTGTGCCTGTTTTTTTTCGGTTTTCAAGAAGAGATAATGTTTCCAAGAATAAAATACGTTTAAATTAATTAATTTTTTTAGCTTTTTCAACTAATCATTTCAGCTTTTTGGGCTTTTGAAATGATTCTTTTTTTAGAAATAGTTTGTAAACCTTCCGGTATCGATCAAAGCCTCGTTTAATTTTGATACCTGGGGGAAAGACCAGCCATCTCTGTAATCTAAACCAAAGCTCCAATACATTAGTAATTTAATGTTTATTGGATTTTTCTAACAAATTACAATCCTAACCCGCAACGCTTGTGTAATTTGTGCAAAAATACTAATTCTTTTGCCGGCTTCATGCACAAATCCAATAATAGGAACGCCATTTATAGAAATCATTTCTACTGACAGCTCCAATAACTATGCCGTGCAACAGATACGCAAAGGCGAGGCGACACATGGAACAGCATATTTTGCATGGGAACAAACGTCCGGCAAAGGACAACGCGGTAAGCAGTGGCATACGCGACCAGGGGAAAATATTGCTTTATCCGTAGTGCTAAATACCAAAGGTTTACAAGTTTTCCACCAATTTTCTTTGAGTATGGCCATTGCGTTGGCTACATATGATTTGATATTCAAATACACTCAAGATTTTATTTTTATAAAATGGCCGAATGATTTATACTGGCGTGACAGAAAGGCAGCAGGTGTTCTTATCGAAAACATAATTCATGGTAAAGAATGGCAGTGGTCAGTAGTGGGAATAGGCGCTAATATTAACCAAACCGAATTTGATACTTCAATTAAAAACCCGGTGTCTTTAAAGCAGATAACCGGAACAAGTCTTGATCCTGTTAAGCTTTCAAAAGATTTGTGCACAAACATTGAGATTCGTTTTAACCAATTAATTAATAACGAAACAGATAGAATAAATACTGATTTCAACCAACACCTTTACAAAAAAGGGGAGCAGGTAAAATTTAGAAAAAATAATGCGGTTTTCGATTGCATTGTTCAGCGCGTAAATTCTTTGGGTCAGCTGATTGTTTTGCATCAAGGATTTGAGCAATTATTTGATGTTGGAGATGTAGAATTGCTTATCAAATAAATCTAAGTACGTGCTTGAGTTTCCTGATTTATGAAATTTTATTTTAGCAATTTTTACAGCAACTTACATTCATGGAATAGAAGAAATACTAAAATTATTAGTGCGATAATATATTTTACATTATTTTTACTTCCTTACTAATTTTAAAGCTAAAACAACAAATGTATGAGTAACACAGACAAATTAAAGGCGCTTAAACTTACAATAGATAAAATAGATAAAGATTACGGCAAGGGCAGTGTAATGATGATGGGCGATAAAGTAGAAGCCCCTATGGAAGTTATTTCCACAGGTTCTATCGGGTTGGATGCGGCATTGGGTATAGGTGGTGTTCCCCGTGGTAGAGTTATAGAAATATATGGCCCTGAATCCTCAGGAAAAACTACTATTGCTACCCATATAATTGCTGAAGCACAGAAAAAAGGAGGCATTTGCGCCTTTATAGATGCGGAACATGCGTTTGATAGCGCATATGCTCAAAAGCTTGGAGTTGATGTAGACAACCTGCTAATCTCTCAGCCAGACTATGGTGAACAGGCGCTTGAGATTGCAGACCGTTTAATTCTTTCAGGTGCGCTTGATGTTGTTGTAATAGATTCTGTTGCAGCACTTGTACCTAAGAGTGAACTGGAAGGGGAAATGGGCGACAGTAAAATGGGGTTACAGGCAAGATTGATGAGCCAGGCTCTGCGTAAATTAACTGCGACAATTAATAAAACCAATACCGTTTGTATTTTCATTAATCAGTTGCGGGAAAAAATTGGTGTAATGTTTGGCAACCCCGAAACTACCACCGGCGGAAATGCATTGAAATTTTATGCTTCTGTGCGTTTGGATATTCGGCGTATAGCACAAATTAAAGATGGCGATGCAGCAATTGGAAACCGCGCTAAAGTAAAAGTGGTTAAGAATAAGGTAGCACCTCCGTTTAGAAGCGCAGAGTTTGATATTATTTTTGGCGAAGGCATAAGTAAAGTAGGCGAAATTATTGACATGGGCGTAGAACTTGGTATTGTTCAAAAAAGTGGCAGTTGGTTTAGTTACAGCACTAATAAACTTGGACAGGGCCGTGATACAGTAAAAGAGTTATTGCGCGATAATCCTGAATTAGCCGCAGAAATTGAAGCTAAAATAAGGGCTAAACTTAATGAGGTACAAACAGGCGTTGCAGCAACAGTATAATTTTTTTGGGTGGATTAGTAAGTATGGCCATTACGTGTTTACGTAGTGGCTTTTTTAATTTAATTATGAGCACAAAAATGTGCTGGTTGAATTTTGTTTAATGAAAAAAAGTGACAGATTTTTTTACTTTATGGTTTAGTTGCTGCGTAGGTGTTAAAGTGTACAAGAGTGCGACGCAACCAAAGTTTAATAGTAATTCTATTGCCCGGCCCATAAAAAAGTATTGCATATTATGGGCGAATACAAAAGTGAACAGCTTTAAACGCTTAACCAAAGGAAGGCAGCAGTTTTATCTCATTCCTGTATAAAATGATCTTGTTGCTGTTCTCAAGGGTTTTTAATAACCTGGATATTACAACCCTTGAGGTAGCCAGTTCGTCTGCAATAAGGTAATGGGAGGCTTTAATAACACTTGATCCGGTTAGGCGTTGTTTTTCTTTGAGGTAGGCGACCAGCCTGTCGTCGAGTTTATGAAATGCTATACTTTCTATTGATTTTAATAATTCAATAAAGCGCTCATTAAAGCTGCGCATTATATAATTCTTCCAGCTTGGATAGGCGCAAAGCCACTCATCTAATTTTATATTGGGTATGGCTATTAATTCAACATTGTCTTCGGCAATTGCTTTTACCTCGCTTTTTTTTGCTTCTATACAACAGCTGTAGGCCATAGAACAACTCTCGTTGCTCGACAAATAATACAGCAGTATTTCATTACCATTTTCGTCGAGCCTGTATACTTTAACCGTTCCATTTAAAATAACAGGCATCATGCGGATGTACTTTCCGTAATCCATAATTACCTCGCCTTCAGCAAAATTTTGCCAAATGCCAAATTGCTGCATTTCCTTAAGCAGGCTGGGTTCAAATATATTTTTCAGGCTTTCTAAATTCATTGCACGCTGTTAAATAATTTAGAAATCAATGTGGTAATTTTTCCCTTAAATATCCGTAAACCCAAGTTCCGCCAACGGCACTTAACAGGGTAACACCAGTTACCGTTGCGCCTGTACCAATTTGAGCAAAAAGGGGGCCGGGGCATGCGCCTGTAATAGCCCATCCTAATCCAAACAACAAACCGCCATAAATCTGCCCTTTGCTAAATGCCCTTTTATGAAATTCTATCGTTTCACCGTAAATAGTTTTTATCCTGAATTTTTTAATTACCCAAACAGAAATCATACCTACCACCACGGCAGTGCCTATTACACCATACATATGAAAAGACTGCAAACGAAACATTTCCTGTATGCGGTACCAGCTTATAACTTCAGATTTTACCAGCAGTATTCCAAATGCCAGTCCAATGGCCAGATATTTAATATTATGATACCATTTATGCGTTAAATGACTTTCATTTATGCAAATTGTATCGAGGGATCGAACTTCAAAATCGGTATTGTTTTCTACTGCCTGCTGCATCATAATTATTAAAGCGAAAGAATAAATGGAAGAATAAGATTGGCCATAATAAAACCACCAGCCATAAAACTACAGGTAGCAACCAGTGAAGGCCACTGTAAAGTTGATAGTCCCATTATAGCATGCCCACTGGTACAGCCACCGGCATATCTTGTGCCAAAGCCCACCAAAAAGCCACCAAAAACAATCATTATTACACCCCTTGCAGAAAGTAATGCAGACCAGTTAAATAATTGACCGGGTAGCAGGCTGCTGTTATCGGTAAGGCCATAGCCCGCAAGTTCACTTGCCAGCTTTGTGTTGATATGAACAGGCTCAGGATTGGCTAAAAAACTGGTAGCAATAAGGCCACCAAAAAAAATTCCTGTTACAAAAAAAAGGTTCCAGCTTTCTTTTTTCCAGTCATATTTAAAGAAGCTAATGTTGGCAGGTATACATGCGGCACAAAAATGCCGTAATGATGAACTAATGCCAAACGATTTGTTTCCGGTAATTAACAGCAATGGCACCATCAATCCTATTAGCGGGCCTGCCACATACCATGGCCAGGGTTGTTTTAGCCATTCCATAATACTCATATATAGTTATAGAATTTTATTATTGTTGTAGTCAATTGAACAGCAGGTTAAAGCGGCCTTTTTTTGGAGCCAATCTTTCTTTCCAATACTAAACATCCGTTGCGTCGCACACTGCAGGGTTCTGTTCGCTCTTCACCAGGGTGAAGGCACTTAAAAAAAGGCAATCAACCTGCTATTCTTTTTTTCTCATTTCACGAGTCGCTTTACATAATCCCAGGTACCACCATTAATAACATTTGAAAATCCCTGTTGTTCTAAAGATGTTTTTGCCATGGCGCTCCTGCTTCCACTTCTGCAAAATACAACAATATTTTTCTTGTTTTTAAATTGTGCTAATTGAGACTGCACCCTGTCTAACGGAATATTTACCGAACCCCTTACATTTCCCTGGGCAAATTCTCCCGCAGATCTTACGTCCACTAAAAAAGCACCTTCTTTCACGATGCTGTTTAAATCGACAGTAGCTGTTGTACTGCCAAAAAGGTATTTAAGAATATTCATTTAAGTTAATTTTTATACGGAGAACTTTTTTATCACATCAATCAACCCTTTTTTGGGTATTGCGCCGGTTTGCCTCCACATTACTTTTCCATTTTTAAATAATATAAATGTTGGCACACTCTGCACCTGGTAAGCATTTGCTGCATCCTGGTTTCTGTCTATATCTACCTTTACAATACTTGCGCTATCGCCAATTTCCTGCTTTATTTCATTTAATAAGGGCGCCATCATTTGGCAGGGGCCACACCATTTTGCGAAGAAGTCTACCAGAACAGGTTTCTCAGCGTGTATTAATTCGTTGAATGTCATTTTTATTATTTTTTTGGTGAAATAAAAAGTGGGCCTTTTGCTATTTTTGGCCTTTTTTTAGAGTCTATACTACTTCTTCATAATTAATATCCTTTGTTGCTGTTGTGCCTTCTTTTCTAAAAATATTACAGCTTCCCGTACCACAACACCCTATATTAAAAATGGCCATACCGGAAAATAGCAGACCGGCAAAACCAAATACAAAATCGTTGTTACTAATTGCCTGTGCAATAATTGCAACGCCAATCACCAATCGAAGCAATCTGATAAAAGTCCAGTTTTTAAAAATTGAATGAGCCATTTAAAAAATTTATAATACAAATTTATAATGCAATAATGGCCATTATGGTAACAAAGGTTACACTTGAATAAGCTAAAGTATACTGCGCTTAAAAATTGTGTTTATGCTGGGTTTCACGTTAGAAAGTTTGTAGTTAACTATGCCCTTTGCCCGAAAGATTTACGCAATGATAAAGTTGACAGCAATGTGTTGAGTTACGGCTCAACAGTACAAGAGTGCGACGCAACCGGGCTTAATAGCAGCAATGCTGATTGGCTAATAAAAAAGCCTTGCACAATTTTATGCGGCGACTATACTAATAAATAATTATTTATTCTTTGTTGCAGTGCATGTATTAATACCAACCAAAGTGTACAACGGACAAAAGCTTACCAGACTTGTTAATACAAACACGCCGGCAATTACTAACAGCACAATTGCCCATGTACCTGTAATGGTATTTGTAAAATATAAAACAGCTACAACTACCGCCACTAGTAAACGTACAATACGGTCTGAATTACCCATGTTTTTTTTCATGATTGTTATTTTTTATTAATTAAAAAATTGATGACAAATACAATAACAGTTGCATTTAAAGTACAAAATGCACATACCATTAATAATTTGAAAATTCTGTGCTTCATTACTCATAATAGCGTTGTAAACCTATTAGCGAAAAGTGATGTAAAATCAAACAAAAAGCATGTGGGTTCCCATTCCACTTCCCTGTTTATAAAAATCGCCCACTGTTATCACTCCATTTATTTCATCGTACATATCTTCTTTTTTGTAGTGGAACATTTCCATCGCCAACTTACAGGCCCAAAGCTTAACACCAGATGCAGTGAGTATATCAAGGAATTCATGTACATCGGGCATATCTACTTTTTCCATTTCTTTTTTCATCATTGTAGTTGCTAATACTTCCATACCAGGCAAACCCCCAAGCATTGTTGGCATGTGCATGGCTGGGTTGCCAACAGTGGCTACATGCAGGTGTTCCAACTTCTTTTTATGTATTGCTTCCAATCCAAAAAATGTAAAAAACATTTCTGCTTCTATTCCTTCCATTCGTGCGCCATTGGCAAGTACAAATGCAGCATACACATTTTCTAAAGTTGCTTTAGAGAGAATGATCATCATCTTTTTTATTTCGCCATTAAACTCGTTCATGATTATAATTTTTATCAGTTAATAATTAAATGCAACTGGCGGGTTTGGGAATGCCTGCAATTTTTGTCGCTGTTTTAAGTGGGGCTGTAGGGAATAATACATAAAGTTCCTTTATGTCAACTACGCCGCTCTTGCCTATCTTACGAATGCTTAAAGGCACTTCATTTTTAAATTCATTCTGCAGGTAGGTAATCACATCCCAATGCCGGGGTGATAAATTAATGTTTGCTTCTTTAGCGATTTCCTCTCCTATTTCTTTACTCCACTGAGAGAAGTTGGTTAAATAACCTTCTTCGTTTACTTCAATTATTTTTTCTGCAATTTTCTTTTCCATAAAATGTCGTTTAATTATTAAGCAAAATGTTTTCCTTCTTCCTGCATGGTTGCAGATACAAAAGGTATATGCGTTCCTTTTAATAACACATTCCAGTAAATCCATTTAAAAGCCAGTTTACCCATGTGGTTCATCCTGCTTTCTTTTAATAAACGCAATGGGCCAATACCCGGAAAAGGAAATTCTCCTTCTACTGGTTCGTGTGTATAATTAAAATCTATCAGCAGTGCTTTGCCATTTCCTGTTTCCACAAAACAATTGGCATGGCCATCAAATTCTTCTTTCAACGGTTCGCCGTTTATAAAAAGCAGAATATTTTCTGTAAGAATCTCAGCCTCAAAGTGCGCCACTGATCCGGCTTTTGATGCGGGTATATTGCTGGCATCGCCCAACACAAAAATATTTTGATATTTTAGCGACTGCAATGTGCCTTTGTTTGTGGGCACATAATTTAAATCATCTCCCAATCCTGATCTTTCCATCAGATCATCTCCTTTATTGGTAGGAACAGTCACCAGCAGATCAAAAGGTATTTCCCTGCCACCGTAGTCAATAATTTTTTTATTTTCATTATCTACTTCTGCTATCGCAAAGTCACTTTCAATCGCAATATTTTTTTCGTGAAGCAGGTGATCAAGTGCTGCCGTGGCTTTTGGTTTTGTAAATGCACCACTTAGCGGAGTAACGTAAGTTATTTCTACCTGATCTCTCATTTGTTTATGTTTAAAATAAGCATCAGCCAAAAAAGAAAATTCAAGCGGAGCTACGGGGCACTTAATCGGCATCTCTGTAATGTGTACTACTAAACGGCCCCCTTTCCATTCCCGCAATTTATTTCTCAATGCAAGTGAACCTTCGAAAGTATAAAAATCAAATACTGATTTTTGCCACTCTTTACCTTGCATGCCTTCTATTTCTCCGGGAGCTATTTTGGCACCTGTTGCTATGATAAGAATATCATAATGCAATTGATCGCCGTTATACATCTTCACAAGGTTTTGTTCTGCATCAACCTTTTCAATTTTAGTTGTGAACAGCCTTACTCCTTTAGGAATAAATTCTTTAATTGATTTTACAATATCCTCTGGTTCATAAATATCAAAAGGAAGAAACAGATAACCGGGCTGATAATAATGTTCTTCCCTTTCATCAATGATATCTATTTCCCATTCATTTTTATCCAGTTCGTTGTGCAGATGATTGGCCATCATTGTGCCAGCGGTTCCTGCTCCCAGTATTACTATTCTTTTCATAAACCTTTCGTTTTGGTTTACTATAATTTTTTAGATAATTTTTATCGTGGGCTTAAATACAATTTTCGATTTTATTGAATTTGAAATAAGGCATGCAGCTTCAGATTTCTCTAAAACTCTTATTGCCCTTTCTTTTTCTGCTTCATTTTGAATCGTTAATACAGGAGCCAGCACAATTTCACTCATCATGTATTTGCCTTCTACTTTTTCCAGTTTGCCATCTGCATTACTTTCAAAATTCACAAAATTCAATTTTGAGTTTTCTGCCACTGCAAGAAATGTCGTCATCAAACAACTGTTTACAGCGGCTACCAGTAAATGCTCGGGCGACCAGATACCTTCCATGCCTTTTGCAAATTCCGGTGGTGTTGCAACTTCTATCGTTGACTCCAGAACCGGCGAACTCATTAGCCCTTTGCGGTTGTTCTCCCAGTTTATATTTACGTTGTAGTGAAGTGCAGTTTCCATAGTATTTTATTTTAATTTATTTTCTGTTTCATAACAAAAGTAGACCGGCTATTATGCCGCCTTTGTAACTTTTATCACTTAAGAAGAGATTATGACGAAGATCATAACAGCACATGATCAAGGTTTGTCAGCCTGCTGATGAATATCATCAAAATTGAAGCAGGGAATACCTTCAAATGCCTTGCAGTACTGTATTTGGCCAAAATAAAAAGGCAACC
>JBBRDW010000070.1:0-24573 GCA_038203525.1 Chitinophagales bacterium
GCTGGTGCAGCCTGCACTGGTTATTTTTATAAAATATGAGTTCTGGAATTATTACCTACAGCAGGCAAAACAAAGGAATATTCCTTTGTTACTGGTATCGGGTACATTTAGAAATGATCAGCCTTTTTTTCAGTGGTATGGCGGTTTTCACAGGAAGATGCTTACCTGCTTTACACATTTATTTGTGCAGACTGAACAGGCGCTTGCTTTGCTGCAAAAGATAAATATCAGCAACGCCACAGTAAGCGGAGATACACGGTTTGACAGGGTTTTAGAAGTTGCATGGCATTTTAAAACAATGCCAGAAATTGAAAATTTCTGTGGTACTAAAACGGTGATTGTTGCTGGAAGTACCTGGCTGGAAGATGATGAAGAACTGGATCATTACGCCAATACACATCCTGAATTCCGGTTTATTATTGCGCCTCATAATTTAGGTGAAGACCGGCTGAAAGAATGTGAACAGCTCTTTAGTAACAGTATTCGATATTCTAATTTTATAACGCAAACGCAAGGGGAGCAAGATTCAGCTTTAAATACATTGATCATAGATAATATCGGGATGCTTAAAAGATTGTATGCTTATGCAACTGTGTGTTATATAGGCGGTGGTTTTGGCGGAGATGGCGTACATAACGTACTGGAAGCTGCGGTGTACAACAAGCCTGTTGTATTTGGTCCGGTTTATGAAAAATTTGTAGAGGCAAAAGAGCTTGTCTTGACAGGAGGTGCATTCCCGGTGATAGATGCAATTGAACTGGAAGAAACTTTTAATAACCTTCTGGAAAATAAACCGGCTTACAATGTTGCATGTGAAAAATCAGGAAATTATGTAAGATCTAAATCCGGTGCAACCGGGCTGATAATGGAGTACATTCAGGAAAAGCGTCTCCTCACCAATTGATCAAAAAGCTGCACTACAGCCGAGTTTTCGTCCCAGGCCTGTTTAAGTTTCAATTCACGTTTTATCCAGTATTCAGCCTCAGGAAAAATATTGAAAGAGTTGATGGTTTTTATGCTGCGTTCGTACATATCTTCATCTCCTCTAAACAGCTCATTAATAAATACAAAACGGTCGTTAATACCGATTGCTTTTCTTAAATCCCTTACCGGCGCTTCTTTAAGTATATTTCCCAGCTCTGGTCTGTTCTCTTTTAAACGTTCGTTAAAGTTTTCTTTTTGCTCTGCCATTGCATCGTTTAGTTCAAAAACCAGCTTTTTCTGGTAGGCGAAGGTAGGTATCTCTTCAACAAGGTGAATATTGGCACTTGCGGGTGGCCTAATAGCATATTCATTTTTAACCGGTTCTGGTTCCGGCATTTCAATAATTTCTGGAACGTCAGCAGGCTGCTCCTTTTCAACTATGTGGATTTCCTCCGGTGGAGTATTAACGGGTATAGTTTCTGCAACGGCATATCTTGCAGCAGGCATGATTACTGCCACTTTTTTAGGGATGATATTTGCAGTACTAGTAGTTTGCTGCAGTTCATGCAGCAACATTTGCGTGGTTAGTCTCAGCGCGTCAGCACCGGCATTTGCTTCGTACTGTTCAACCAACTGTTTAATTAAAGAACCTGTTTTTTGCATGAGATATTATACATTTGATGTTTATGCTTTTACAAGCAATCTTGTAACGTAGGTTTATAATGATTTACAAACTAAAATTACAATGGTTTTATTTTAAATCGTCATAAGATTTACCAAATGTTTATAGAGCCAAATATAACCGGTGAGCGTAGAGGATGGATTGAAGTTGTTTGCGGCTCCATGTTCAGCGGAAAAACGGAGGAGCTTATTCGACGTTTAAAACGTGCAAAAATCGCCAATCTTAAAGTAGAAATATTTAAGCCCTCAATTGATGTTCGTTACGATGAAACACAGGTGGTAAGCCACGATGCTAACATAATCCAGTCTACGCCCATTGATAATTCCCAAACCATTCTTTTAATGGCCACCGATGTTGATGTGGTTGGCATTGACGAAGCTCAATTCTTTGACTCAGAAATTATTTATGTGTGTGAAACGCTTGCCGCACGCGGCACCAGGGTTATTGTTGCAGGGCTTGATATGGATTACTTAGGCAAACCTTTCGGCCCTATGCCTCAGTTGCTCGCTATTGCAGATTTTATAACAAAGCTCCACGCTATTTGTGTAAAATGCGGTAACATCGCCAGTATTTCTTACAGGAAAACGGCGCAGGAAGCCCAGGTAGTTCTGGGTGAAAAAGATGTTTACGAGCCGCGTTGCCGTAAATGTTATACTGAGAGGATATGATTTTTATTTGGTCTTTATCTAATGCTGATATGCGTACTATTGCACAAGAGTGCGACGCAACAATGATTAATATTTATTCTAAAGCCGGGCACAAAAAAATAATTTTATCTATAGCCTTTTAAAAATTCTTCAACAGGCATGCGTTTGCGACCTTCAATCTGCATTTCTAAAACATGAATAAAACCCGCAGCGCAGGCGAATTTGAAAAAAGTTTTATGATCAGTATGAACGCTTCCGGGCTCAAAAGAGTGGGTTGATATTTCTTTTTTACTGCGGTATATTTTCAGCGCTTTATCTTTAAAAAAAGTAAATGCGCCGGGGTACGGCGAGAGGCCGCGGATAAGGTTATACGTTGCATCAGTCGTTTTATTAAAGTCAATTCTACAGGTTTCTGAAAATATTTTGGGGGCGTGATGAATTAGCGAATCTTCAACAACAGACTGGGGTATTTCTTTGAGGTTACCTGCAGCTAATTGCGTCAACGTTTTTACAAGCAATCCGGCACCACTTATTTTTAATTTATCATGCAGCTCGCCTGCAGTTTCATTTTCGCCGATAGCAATTTTTTCCTGTAAAAGGATATTGCCCGTATCAATTTGGTGCTGCAGTTTAAAGGTGGTAACACCAGTCTCCTTTTCACCGTTAATTATTGCCCAGTTAATGGGCGCAGCGCCGCGGTATTGAGGCAGCAGCGATGCATGTACATTGATCGTTCCCAAAGGCGGCATATTCCACACAAGCTCCGGCAGCATACGAAACGCAACTACTGCCTGCACGTCGGCTTTAATCAATTTTAGTTCTTCCAAAAATGCAGGAGCTTTTAATTTTTCGGGCTGCAATATTTTCAACCCTTTTTCAATTGCGTATTTTTTAACGGCACTTTCACTAACCTTCATACCGCGACCGGCAGGTTTATCAGGCGCTGTAATAACACCGGCAATCGTATGCCCAGCCTCTACCAATGCGTTCAGCGACACCACTGCAAATTCTGGTGTGCCCATAAAAACGATACGCAGGCTGGAAGTTGTTGCTTCATTCATACAGCAAAAATACGTGAACGGTTTTATTGCTGTTATTCAGTTATTAAACACGCAAATATTTAGAGGAATTTTTTTATAAGCCCGTCTGTATTACTACTATTAAACCCTGTTGCGTCGCACGCTTCAGGGCCTAGTACTTTATTGGGCAACGTACAACAGGTTTACTAAATGAAAACTTTTTTAATTAGCCGCAAAGTCTGGGTAGAGCAAATATTTCTTTCTTATTTTTTTGAATGCATCAAGTTTAGGCTGCCAGCTTTTGCAAATTTCTTCTTCAGTTTTGCCATCTTTAAGCTGCTGCATAAGTTGGCTGTTGCCGGCAAGTTTATTAAAGAAATAGTCCTGTGGTTTGGCATTAAATTTCTGCGGCTTTAAAAAGAAATCGCCTTTATCGGGAAACAGTCGGTATGCCTGCAAAAGCCATTTTAATTGAATTGACGGTGTATTTGGTTCGCTGGTAATATTCCATCCAAAACAAAGCTGGCCATTTAGTTTTGGTTCTTTGGCTCCGGCATTGGCTAAAGGTGTAAAACGGTACAATGTATTTGGCAGTTTTGGGTGGCCGAATATTTGAAAAGGATGATCTGTGCCACGGCCTTCACTTAATACCGTTCCCTCAAAAAAACAGGTAGAAGGATAGCGGTAAACCGCATCCATATCCTGCAGGTTCGGCGAAGTTTTTACCGGCAAATCATACCTGCTTTTATGGGTGTAATTTTTACATTTTATAACCGTAAGTTTAAAACTATCACGTTCCCTTTCAAAACCAAGTAATTCGCCGAGAGAAATTTTATCGTCCGCTTTCCTTTCGTATTTCCAATCCAGCCATTTCTCACCAAGAAGCATTTTCGCATATTCGCCTATGGTCATTCCATAAACAATAGGGATTGGTTGTTTTCCAATAAAGCTGGAATAGCTGGTATCAAGTACCGGACCGTCTACATAAAATCCATTGGGGTTAGGCCGGTCGAGCACCAATAGCGGTAAATTATTCTCAATAGCACTTTCTATGAAATACTGAAGAGAGGAAATGTAGGTATAAAACCGAACCCCAACATCCTGAATGTCGAAGATGAGTATATCCACATCGGCCAGATCAGCAGGAGCTGGTTTTAATTTACTTCCATACATGGAGACGACAGTAATTCCTGTTTGAGCATCTGTGTACGTTTTTACCTTTTCGCCGGCATCGGCGGTGCCACGAAAACCGTGCTCCGGGGCAAATATTTTCGTAATAGTGATTCCCAGTTTAGTAAGTGTATCAATAAGAATTACATTTCCAATCATGGAAGTTTGGTTGGCAAAAATACCCACACGCCTACCTTTGAGCATTGGCAGGTATTCGTTTAGCTGGTAAGCCCCTGGTAAGATGACTTTTTGAATGCCTGGCGTATTATTTATTTTATCCGGCTGGTCACTCTGGGCCTTTAAAATATTAAAAACATTGAGGAACAGGAATGCGAGTAAAAGCTTTTTCATCTTCATTGGTTATACGTTGGAAAGATAACCAAAAAAAATTGCAGGAAAAGCGATATCAACTTATCTTGCCGCCTCAAAAAAATACCCGGATGCAGTGAGCCGCTTGCAGAGCAGGTTGTAACAGGTTACACATACGAAAAAAATGAAGCAACTTGTATTTTTTTGCTGAATAAAGTGATACGGTACAAGAGTGCGACGCAACAGGTGCAGGTAAAAGAGCTGAAGCGTGGCTACAAAAAAATTAAAAACTAAAAAAAGAATTACATGCAACAGGTAAAAAGTGGTGATACTGTAAAGGTTCATTATCATGGAAAATTAACGGATGGCTCTACATTCGATTCTTCTGAGGGCCGCGAGCCGCTTGAGTTTGAAGTTGGTGCCGGTATGGTGATACCAGGTTTTGACGATGGTGTTACTGGTATGGTTCTGGGCGAAAAAAGAACCTTGGAAATTCCTGCTGAAGAAGCCTATGGACCTGTTCAGGACGAGATGTTTATGGAGTTTCCTCTTGACCGCTTTCCTCCGGAAATGATACCTGAAGCAGGTATGCAACTGAATATGACCGACGGTCAGGGACAGCAGTTTCCTGTAACTATTGCTGAAGTAAGAGATGAGATGGTAATACTTGATGGCAATCATCCGCTTGCTGGTAAAGCGCTGATATTTGACATTGAATTGGTGGAAATAGCAGGCGCAAAACCGTTGATTATTATGCCTTAATTATTTGGAGTAATAATTTTTGAAAAAAGTTCATTGTAGAAGTACAATGAACTTTTTTTTACAGCAAAAATCATGTGTTTTATCCCCCCTGTATTAGCTAGTCAGTTAAGCCCATAGCCTGCATAAACTTTAACTAACTACTGCATCTATTAAATAGGTATGTTCTTTCATGCTGATATATTATATATCTGTGCCTAAGTGGCATTCTAAAAATAAAGCCCTAAAAGAGTTGGACCAGAAAAATAATCTATTTCCTTCCCGAAGTATACTTTAATAAGATTTCAGCTTCTTTTGAATTTTCTACCCATCTAAAAAATTTCCTATTATCGTGAATATATACATTATAAATAAATAAATGTTAATATTTATTTACTTTTAAACGTAATTTATATATATTTTTGTTTTTAACAATTATATTATAATATTTTTAATATTTAAATTTTATTTATGAGCAAACTTACTTCCAAGCAGATTGCACCGTTTTTAATATTGATGGCAGTTGCAGTGGGCGCAATATTTGTACCGACATTCCCGGCATTCGATGATGCAGGAAAGTACAGCGGAGCTGACATTGCGTGGATTATTGTTGCAACAGCGTTGGTCTTCCTGATGACCCCAGGCTTGGCTTTTTTTTACGGTGGAATGGTTCACAGAAAAAATGTGATTTCCACCATGATGAAAAGCGTTGTTGCTGCTGGTATTGTGAGTGTATTATGGGTGATCGTTGGATACAGTCTTTGTTTTGGTTCCAGTATAGGTGGATTCATCGGAAACCCTAGTACACATTTATTTTTTAAAGATGTGGCATCCGGCGCCCCATGGAGCCTTGCTCCAACAATACCTTTAACCTTGTTCGCTTTATTTCAACTCATGTTTGCAATCATAACTCCCGGGCTGGTCGTAGGAGCTGTTGCAGAGCGGATACGATTCACTTCATATGTTCTTTTTATTGTCCTTTTTAGTTTATTAGTTTATGCGCCAATAGCGCATTGGACATGGAACCCTGAAGGATTCTTATTTAAAATGGGTGTTCTGGACTTTGCGGGAGGAACAGTTGTTCATATTTCTGCCGGTTGTGCAGCTTTAGCTGGGGCTTTAGTTCTCAAGAGGAGGATGTCGCACATTGCAAATAAAGAAATTCCTCCTGCTAATGTGCCTTATGTTTTGATTGGAACGGGCTTACTTTGGTTTGGCTGGTTTGGGTTTAATGCAGGCTCTGCAGGTGCAGCAAATGCGCTTTCTGTTTCAGCATTTGCAACAACTAATACAGCTGCCGCTGCGGCAGGTTTATCGTGGATGTTTTTCGATGTGCTAAAAGGCAAAAAACCTTCGGTTCTGGGCTTTTGTATAGGAGCCGTTGTAGGTCTTGTTGCAATTACACCAGCAGCAGGATTTGTTGCAATTCCACAAAGTATTTTTATTGGAGTTGTAGCGGCTATTATATCCAATCTTGCTGTTTACTACAAATCAAAAACTACTCTTGATGACACACTCGATGTATTCCCCTGCCATGGATTAGGTGGAATTGTAGGCGTGATTATGACTGGCATTTTCGCCTCAAAATCGGTCAACAGCGCCGGTGCCGATGGTTGGTGGTATGGTAATCCAGACTTCTTTTTTATCCAGTTAAAAGCTTTAGCAATTGTTGTTCCATATAGTTTTCTAGTTTCTTATGGCATTTTTAGATTTATCAATTTCATTCTTCCGATTAGGGTGACCGAGGAAGAAGAATATCTGGGTCTTGATGCCTCGCAACACAATGAAAAATACATGCAGGGAACGCTTCTTGTATCAACGGATGGGCAAATAAAGGAAAAAGAAAATACAGAAGTATAAAAAAGACATATGTATACAAATCTGACACTGGTTAACTTAAACTATTGTCAGATTCGCATAAATAATTTGACGTTGAAATGCAGTATTTGAATGTATAATCCTCACAATCGTCCAGGATGATTCGCAGCAAAAAGGATTGTAGTGCATAGGGCCATAAATATTTAATCTCATACGGTCGTACACCGTATAAATGCATAAAAACAGATTTATTTTTAGGTAATTAACCAAAAATTACACACCACACTAACGACTTCGCTTGATTAAGGGTAACAGTAAAACAGCTTTGCGCTGTGTTCCTCGACTGTATGAAAGTTTAAACTGGATTTTTAAATCATTATTGTTTAACTCTTAAATCAAAGTTCTATGCTGAAGAAAATCGTAAATTCTGTTGCCTTTTTAGTGTTTTCACTTTGCGCCTTTTCTCAAACCGACTCCACCACCTCTGCAACTCCAGCTGTTACAAAAATATCAGGGTATGTAGATGCGTATTATCGTTATAACTTCAATAACCCCCAGCAAGGTTTTAATACAGGGGGTACCAGTTTTACCAATTCACAAAATTCATTTCAGCTAGGTATGGCTTCTTTAAAGGTGGAGCACAGTTTCGGAAAAGTGGGCGTAGTCGCAGACCTTGGATTTGGCACAAGGGCAAAAGAATTCTCCTATGCAGATGCTGATTATCTTGTTCCCGTTAAACAGGCATATGTCACTTATGCGCCATCAGATAACGTAAAACTTACAATGGGTAAATGGGCTACCCATGTTGGCTACGAATTGGTAGACCCGGCGTTAAATAAAAATTATAGTATGTCTTACATGTTCTCTTATGGTCCTTTTAGCCATACCGGTATCAAAGCTGATTTTTCGCTTGGCGGTGGTTCTGGTTTAATGGTAGGTATCGCCAACCCTATTGACGTTACTGCACCACCATCCTCACCAACAAAAACTTTACTGGCGCAGTACAGTTATGCAGGCAGTAAATTTTCGGCTTACTTAAATTATCTGGGCTATTTTGGTGCAAAGATGACCATCCCAAATGCTTCAAACCTAAGTCAGTTTGGGCTTACAATGACGGCCTCGGTAAGTGATAAATTTAGCATAGGATATGATGGTACCGTACAATCCGTAAAAGATGAGGAAGCCAAAAAATCTAAAAGCTGGTGGGGTTCTGCATTGTATTTTAACTACATGCCCACAGATAAATTTACCCTTTGCCTGCGTACCGAATATTTTAGTGATAAAAAATATTCCCTAAAAACAAGTGCTAATATCTTTCAGTCAACCCTATCTGCCAATTTTAAAGTAGGCAGTCTCCTTATTATCCCCGAAATAAGGATGGACAATGATTCCCAAGAAATTTTTGAGAAAAAAGATGGATTTACAAAGAGCACTGCCACGGGCATTTTGGCCGTAGTTTATTCTTTCTAGAAAGTTATGGATCAGTTTTTTTAAAATTACTTTTTTAAATTTTAAGCCAACTTTTACTTTATGAAATTTATATTCATTAAAAGCTGAGGACGAAATTGCCTGTCGCTTTCTACCAGAAATTGGCGTTAATGGTTATGTAGATCAAAAAACAAGACATGAATAATACCTGCGTTTTATTGTTTAGTAGCCCTGGCAACAAAATGCCGGGGCTATTTAAATTCTAACCAAAAATCTATTCGAGACACGCTAAATCTTTTATAATATTTTTTTGGCCAGGCAGAAGTAATACTACGAAGCTTTACTTGCGTCGCACTCTTGTACTGCAAAATATATTTCAGCAGTGGGAACACGCGGCAATTGGCCATCAGCTTTTTCCGCATTTAACATTCCAACAAAACCCAAACAGTTATCTAAACGCATCAAATAATCAATGCCATTCACAAAATAAAAAATGCACGTCACCACATACTTACGGCGATAGGTACATTTCTAAACAAGAGTCGGCCTTTTGGGTTAATACTCATTTCCTGCAAAGTAATTTCAGTTACACTTTCAAATATGGGTGCAACCCATTCAAAGTATCTTAGTTGCGGCAGTTTCAGACTCAAAATTATTTTAAGATTAATTGTTGTAAACTAATGAATATTTCAACGCTGCTCACTTTCACCCACTAGGCTTTTCTGCAAAAACCATCCTGTCTTTGCCCTGCAAATCTTTTTTTAACTCAATATGATGGTAACCGTAGGTTTCAAGCATATCGCAAACTTCAGTGCCGTGTGCTTCATTTATCTCGAAGTATAATTTTCCTTTAACAGTTAAATGCGCCAAACCAAATACTGCAATGGTTTTATAGAATACAAGGGGATCGTGATCGGGTACAAAAAGAGCAACATGTGGCTCATAATGCAATACATTCGTGTGCATGCCTGTTGCTTCCGTTTGCTTAATATAAGGTGGGTTGCAAACAATAATATCAAAAACAGGCAATTGTTGCCATGCGGCAGTATCAAGTATGTTTAACAGATAAAAGGTAATATCAGTTTGTTGCACCGTTGCATTTTTTTTTGCAATATCTATAGCTGCCCCGGAAATATCTGCAGCATGAATTTTAACTGCGGGTAATTTCTTTTTCAATGCAATAGCTATACAACCGCTGCCTGTACCAATATCAAGTAAAGTGTAAAGATCACCTTTTGTATTGTCTGTAACATTATTCTTAAACTGAGCAACAATCCATTCAACAAGCTCTTCGGTTTCGGGGCGGGGTATTAAAACATTTTCATCAACATATAATTTCATTTCGGCGAACCAGGCCTCGTTTAGAACATATTGCACAGGCTTTTGCTGGAGTAATTGTGTCGTATAATCTTCCAGCTTTGTTTGATGCAAATCCGTTATTGGAAATTGCTTATTTATAATTCGGTCAATTCTTTTAAACCCGGTAATATTTTCGATTACGAGGTTGGCGATTGCAGCAGCTTCCCGTTCATCATAGAACTCAAAAAGTTGAATCACTAGTTGGCTATAAGCCTGCTGAATAGTCATTATGCAATGTTAAGGATGATTTCTTTTAGTTTTGCAATCGGGTAAATGGAGGCTTTATTTTAGAAATATTTCTGAACATTTTAGGCGGTAGCGTATACTTGAAATTTTATACGTCAAAAATCTTATCTTTTCCAAATTGAAAAAGCAAGAATAACAATCAGCGAACAAAAAATAAAATAATGTCTACTGAATTATTTATGGTGTTTATCGTTTAATTGCTGGCTGCCTGCTATTTTTTGGCAGGTGGAATGATAAAATTTTAGATCTGTAGCAAGGCGTAACTTATCTAAAATAAAAAATAAATCACAAGCATATAAGTTGGCAGCGCTTTGTAGAATTAAATCTGCGAACGTTTTTAGATGTACTTAATAATTGCATTAATGATATTGAAAAAGATGGCGATTATTTTAATAACAGGGAATACCGATTAGAAGATGTAACAGACGAATGGCGGGAGGCTTTACAGAAGGGTGATTTTGAAATTGTAAATAAAACAAGGTAGCCGCTTTTTACGATTAGGCTATTGCTGGGTACTCTTTAATTTTACAGATAAATTTGGTGCTGCACGCTGCTGAGCAGGGTCACAAAAAGTACAAGTGTGCGACGCAACCAAAGCTAAATAGCTGCATAAATGCTGGGCTCAAAAAATGTATTCTTCCATTTATGTTTAATAACGATTTTTTTGTACCGAATACATATACCAATTCTTTAATTAAATGAGTGCTCATGAAATATATATGCGGCGTTGCCTGCACCTTGCAAGTTTAGGAGCAGGGTTTGTTGCCCCAAACCCCTTGGTAGGTGCGGTTCTTGTTCATGCAGGTCGCATTATTGGGGAAGGTTATCACCGGCAATATGGAGAAGCACACGCTGAGGTAAATTGTATTAACAGTGTAGGTGAAGAAGATAAAAATCTTATTCCTTTTTCTACTATTTATGTTTCGCTGGAGCCATGTGCACACCATGGTAAAACACCGCCCTGTGCTGATCTCATTATAAAAAATAATATTAGGAAAGCTGTAATCGGTTGTCGTGATCCTTTTAGTAAAGTTGATGGAAAAGGCATCGGGAAATTAATATCTGCAGGTATCGATGTTACTCTGGGCGTATTAGAAAATGAATGCCGCGTAATCAATAAACGCTTCTTTACCTTTCATACTAAACAGCGGCCTTATATTATATTAAAATGGGCACAAACCAATAATCGCAAGATTGCTGCTGCAAATGAGCGGCTTTTAATTACCAACGAATTTACAAACCGCCTGGTACATAAATGGCGTAGTGAAGAATCTGGGATATTGGTGGGTACCAATACCGCGCTGTTAGATAACCCGGACCTTAACAATCGTTTATGGAGCGGCAAAAGCCCGGTGCGGCTAATTCTTGACAAAAACCTACGATTGCCGCAGCATTTAAAAATATTTAATCAGCAACAAAAAACAGTCGTTTTTAACACAAAGAAAAAGGAAGAAGCCGGAAATATCTTGTATTACAGAATTAATCAGGAATTAGGCGTTGTACAACAAATATTGCACGCATGCTATTCAGAAAATATACAGAGCATATTGATTGAGGGTGGCGCACAACTTCTGCAATCTTTTATTGAAAAGCACCTTTGGGATGAGGCTAGAATTATAACCAACAATACACTTTTTCTCGATGATGGGCTGGATGCACCTCAGCTTTCTTTTAACGAATTTAGCGGTAGCGAAAATATTTTTAATGATACAATCGCGTATTACACCAACAAGAATAACAACCTGTAAATTATTTGGAAAGCATGACAGACGAAGATTATTACCAAACGATTGAACAGACAGCAACTACAGAATTTAAAGACCGGGGCAGCCGGTTTATTGCCTACACCTACCCTTTGCAAAATGTTACCCAATTTAAAATACTGCTGCAACAACTAAAAAAAGAACACCCAAAAGCTGCGCACCATTGCTTTGCCTACAGGCTGGGTCTTGGTGCAAATACTTTTAGAGTAAGTGATGATGGTGAACCTTCCGGTACCGCGGGCAAACCAATGCTCGGGCAGATAGACAGCAAAGGTTTAACAGATGTACTGGTAGTAGTAGTGCGCTATTTTGGAGGCACTTTACTTGGCGCTTCTGGGTTAATCAATGCTTATAAAACCGCAGCAGCAATGGCTTTGCAGCTATCGCCGGCAATTCAAAAGCCGGTTACAGTTTGCTGGCAGTTAACTTTCGGTTACGCTCAGTTGAATGAAATAATGCGATGGATAAAAACATTCAACTGTTCCATCAAGCACCAGGAACTGCAGTTATTTTGTAAGCTGGTAGTAGAAGTTCCCCGCAGCCGTATGCACGATTTAAAAAATCTTTTTACAGATATGCCCGATGTAGAAATTACAGTAATTTCAACTGCATAGAACTAAGAAAGTTATGAACCCAGCCAAGCGCTGCGCTTGGTTTTTCATGGCATCAATTGTTGCGTCGCACTCTTGTACTTGCTTAATTCTATTCAGCAAAGCGAAGATTACCCAACTTAATTGGCAGTCATCATTGCAACAAAATCGTCAAATAAATAACGGCTGTCATGTGGGCCCGGTGTACTTTCCGGGTGGTATTGCACACTGAATGCAGGCTTATCCTTCATTCTTATGCCTTCAATACTTTCGTCATTAAGGTTAATATGTGTTATCTCAACGTTTGCATGGTTGCGCACAGCAACAGGGTCTACTCCAAAACCATGATTCTGGGTAGTAATTTCACAAAGCCCGGTAATAATATTTTTTACTGGATGGTTTAAACCCCTGTGCCCATGGTGCATTTTAAAGGTTGGTATATCGTTAGCAAGTGCCAGTAACTGATGCCCCAGGCATATACCAAATACTGGCTTATTCTCCTGTAATATTTCTTTTAAAGTTTCTACTGCATATGGCATTGCCGCCGGGTCGCCAGGGCCGTTTGAAATAAAATATCCATCAGGGTTAAATTCTTTCAACCGGCTCAAAGGTGTCTTTGCGGGATGCACCCGTACATGTACTCCCCTTGCGGCAAGGCAGGTAAGAATATGTTTTTTTACGCCAAAGTCAAGTACGGCCACTTTTATGGTAGCATTAGCATCCCCCAGCTCATATTCTTCATTCGTACTTACAAGGCTTGCTAGTTCAAGGCCATCCATGTCAGGCACTTTAGTAAGTTGCTGTTTTAAAATATCTATATCGGTTATTTCAGAAGAAATAATACAGTTCATAGCCCCCCTAGTGCGTATGTGGCCAACCAAAGCCCTGGTATCAATCCCTTCTATGGCAACGATCTGATTTTCTTTTAAATAGTTTTCTAGACTATCTGCTGCCTGGTACCTTGAAAATCTATCTTCAAGGTTACGTCCAATCAGTCCACGAATCTTTACTGTATTGCTTTCTGTATCGCTATCTTTTACTCCATAGTTGCCAATATGTACATTGTTCATGATGAGCATCTGGCCATAATAGCTTGGGTCGGTAAATACTTCCTGGTAGCCTGTCATGCCGGTATTAAAACATATTTCACCTGTGGCAGTGCCAATTTTTCCAAATGCTTTTCCGTGTAGTACATTACCATCGGCTAACAATAAAATTGCATCTTTTTGTGTAGTAGGCATTATTTAATCTGTATTTTCGGTTGCAAAAAAAAGATATCGTTTCGAATATTGCAGATAAATTTTCGCACATTGTTGATTAAAGAATAAAGCCCTGAAGTGTGCGACGCAACGGTGCTAAATTATTGAAGTATTGCCGGGCTCAAAATATTTGTATTTATCTGCTCGAAAACTAAAATGCTTTTAAATTGAAAGAGACATTAAAAAAGGCAAAACCGAATAAACGATTTTGCCTTTAATTTTTTTATAAGAGTTTCATTATTATTCTGCTTCCTTTTCTTCTGTTTTTACTTCTTCTGCTAATGCTTCTTCTACAACTGGCGTTTCAACTACAGTGTCTGCAACTACTTCCGGCGCAACTTCAATTTTTTTAGCGGCTGGACTACCTGTGCGCCCACGGCGTGTTTTTTTGGTCGCTTCACTAGTTTTTTCTACACCTTTACCATATACATCATTGAAATCTACGAGTTCAATCATTGCCATTTCGGCATTATCTCCATGGCGTATACCAAGTTTTATGATCCTCGTATAACCACCGGGCCGGCCAGAAACTTTTGGTGCTACAACTGTAAATAATTCCTTCACAGCAGCTTTATCGTTCAGGTAACTGAATACCACCCTGTGCTGGTGCATGATTTCTTCTTTGTTTTCTCCATGCTTTGTTTTGGTGATAAGTGGCTCAATATAAGTGCGTAATGCTTTTGCTTTTGCAAGCGTAGTTACAATACGTTTGTGTACGATAATCTGGCTGCCCAAATTTGACAGCAAAGCTACTCTGTGTGCTTTTTTACGGCCGAGGTTATTTACTTTGTTTCCGTGACGCATGACTATTTAATTTTATAATCTTGTACCGTGTCAGGAATTACAAGATTGTTTTAAAAAAGCTTAAGGTATAAGGTATTATACCCAAGCAAATATTAGTGGTAATTATCTATCTAGGTCATCAAGACCCAGTTTGTTAAGATCCATACCAAAATGCAAACCTCTCTCGCCAAGAACCTGTTCAATTTCACTAAGGCTTTTCTGGCCAAAGTTCCTGAACTTCATCAGGTCTTCCTGTTCGTACTGAACAAGTTCGCTGAGGGAATTGATCTTCGCAGCTTTAAGGCAATTGAATGCTCTTACAGAAAGATCCAAATCTTCCAAAGGCGTTTTCAATATCTTACGTAATTGTAGTACCTGCTCATCAACAACATCTTCTTTTTTGTCTTCTTTGTTGTCGAAAGTGATGTTCTCATCTGTGATGATCATCAAATGTTGGATCAAAATTCTGGAAGCCTGCTTTACAGCATCCTCAGGATGTATGGTTCCATCGGTATGAACATCAAGAATTAATTTTTCGTAATCTGTTCTTTGCTCAACACGATAGTTCTCGATAGAATATTTTACATTTTTGATAGGCGTGTGAATAGAATCGATAGGAATATGCCCAAACACAGCTTCTTTCAACCTGTTCTCTTCCGAAGGTATGTATCCGCGTCCGCGTGCAACGGTAATTTCAATATCGAGTCTAGCGGTTGTGTCCATGGTACAAATAACAAGTGAAGGATTCATCACTTCAAAACTCTGAGTACCCTCACCAATCATACCGGCAGTAAATTCAGTTTTACCTTTAATGCCAAGCATTACTTTTTCAGAAACAACATCATGATCAGCTCTTTTCCTAAAACGCACCTGCTTCAGGTTCAGAATTATTTCAGTTACGTCTTCTGTAATACCTTTAATAGTGGCAAACTCGTGATCTACCCCTTCGATTTTAATACCGGTAATGGCATACCCCTCTAAGCTGTTTAATAATACGCGGCGAAGCGCATTACCAATCGTCAGGCCATAACCTGGCTCTAATGGGCGAAATTCAAACTGACCTTCAAATTCAGTTGCTTTCTGTAATACAATCTTATCCGGCTTCTGGAAGTTTAATATGGCCATATTAAAACTTTGGTTTTATTGTTCTTTTAGATCGGTTTCAAAACGAAACCGAATATTTTTTTTTAAATTCAGTTATTGTGCAAGCAGGAATGTTTGTGCCCAGCCTAGTATTTACTATGATACTTCCGTTGCGTCGCACTCTTGTACTACAGTATTACTTCGGAACAGGCCCGTAACTAATAGTTAGAACCAATAACGCTTTACTTCGAATACAATTCCACAATAAGTTGCTCCTTAATATTTTCGGGAACGCTTTCTCTTTCAGGGTAAGTAATAAATGTGCCCCTCTTTTCATTATCGTTCCAGTCCAACCAACCAAACTTTGGATTTTTACCACGAATATGGCTGGTAACAGAACTGTTCGCTCCACTTTTTTCTTTGAGCCCAATAGTATCACCCGGCTTCAACCTTGAAGAAGGAATATTTAATACTTCGCCATTTACAGTAATATGTTTGTGACTTACCAGCTGGCGTGCAGCAGGACGGGAGGGAGCAATTCCCAAACGGTAAACAGTGTTATCCAGTCTAGCTTCTAACAACTTAATAAGATTTTCCCCAGTAACACCTTTTAATCGCGATGCATCTTCAAAAGTATTGCGGAACTGACGCTCAAGCAAACCATAAGTATACTTTGCTTTTTGCTTTTCTTTTAACTGCAAAGCGTATTCACCCGGAGCTTTACGCTTACGGGTTGCTCCATGCTGACCAGGAGGAACGCTTGTCTTAGTGAGGTATTTTGCATTACCCAGAATTGGTTCACCGAACTTGCGGCAGATCTTGGTTTTTGGACCAGTGTAACGAGCCATGAATGTTATTTTTTGATTTTTTAGTGACGATGCATCATTATTAAAAATCTAAAATGAATGATGCACCCGGTTTATAAAATTTTGAGATTTCTGTATTTTGCGATTTTAAACTAGCTAAATCTAAAAACAGGAATATATTATACTCTTCTTTTCTTCGGTGGCCGGCAGCCATTATGTGGTAAAGGAGTAACGTCCTTTATCATAGTAATTTCAATACCATTTTGAGCAAGAGAACGAATTGCGCCTTCACGTCCAGCACCAGGTCCTTTCACATAAACATCCACTCTTTTCAATCCAGCCTCCAGGGCAACCTTTGCTGCATCCTGTGCAGCCATTTGAGCAGCATAAGGCGTATTTTTCTTGGAACCTCTAAAACCCATTTTTCCAGCAGAAGACCAGCTTATAACCTGTCCTTGCTTGTTGGTAAGCGAAACGATAAGATTATTGAAGGTAGCGTTGATATGGGCATCGCCATATGCATCAACTTTTACAACTCTTTTTTTTGCAGACGCTTTACCACTGTTTTGTCCTTTGCCAGAACCTTGACCTTTACCGGAGCTTTGTGCTTTTGCCATAATTTTTTTTGAGGTAGTCGTTATCAATAAAAAATCCCGAAGTTCGGGAACCGGCTAATTCTCCTTTCACGCAGCATGCGGATGATCCAAATTATACCGGGCTTTATAAAAAAAATGATAAGTGTTCAACAATAAAACACTCACCACTATCATTTATTTCTTAGGTGCTTTCTTTTTACCTGCAACAGTTTTGCGCTTACCTTTTCTGGTACGGCTGTTTGTGCGGGTGCGTTGCCCTCTTACCGGTAATCCTTTACGGTGACGAAGACCACGATAACAGGCGATGTCCAACAAGCGTTTAATACTTGTTTGAACTTCACTGCGTAGCTGACCTTCAACTTTAAATTCGTTTGTAATGATATTGCGGATAGCTCCCTGCTCTTCATCGTTCCACTCATTCACCTTCTTATCGTAGCTTATTTCAGCTTTATCGAGAATATAGCGTGCTGTAGAACTACCTATACCGAAAATATAAGTTAACCCAATTTCGCCTCTTTTGTTTTTTGGTAAGTCTATACCGGCAATACGAGCCATAGTGTATTAATTTCTGATGTTTGTTGAGTAGTCGATGGGCCATTTTCCGACCGCATGAATAATTGACTTTCTGTTTTCTATCCTTGGCGCTGTTTAAAGCGGGGATTCTTTTTATTAATAATATACAATTTGCCCTTTCGACGGACAATTTTGCAATCTACACTGCGCTTTTTTACAGATGCCCTAACTTTCATTTTATTAAGTTTTCCTGTTTAATATAAGTTTATCAGCGTAGCTGGTAACTGTTTATTTATACCTGAATATTATCCTTCCCCTTGTTAAATCGTAGGGGCTTAACTCTACTCCCACTTTGTCTCCGGGCAAAATTCTAATGTAATTCATCCGCATCTTACCAGATATTGTTGCCAATATTTCATGCCCGTTTTGCAGCTTAACTTTGAACATAGCATTACTCAACGCTTCTAAAATGACACCATCCTGTTTAATCAGCGGTTGCTTTGACATATTTTTTTTCGGAGCGCGAAGATAGGAAGATGCAATTGAATAAGAAAAAAAATAGAAAAAAAAATCCTCCTTTTAAGAAAATAACTTCAATATAAACTACAAAAGGCTTTAAAAAATTACCAAAGACGCAAGATCAGCGCCTTATTTCAAATTTAAAGGCCACTAAAGAATGCTATTTTTCTTTTGAACCCTGCATTTTTGGCAATAGCATCGCCTGTTGCGTCGCACTCTTTTACGTTTGGGAATCCATTTCGGCAACTCCCTAAAGAGTAATAACATCCGGCCTGCTTCTTTCAGTGAACCAATCCAAAATCAATGGGTTTAAGTTGAAAATAAGCAACAGGGCTGTTATTATATTGCTGTAAAAATATCCGTAACCTGATAGCCTGCGACCACCAAAGCCCAATACCGGTACAACCGATGAACGGATTGCGACGCAACGAAGCCGCCATAAAAAGATTAGCCGGTATCACCGATGTACATATATAATGTATGGAAGTCCTGCTTCAAATAGCAAACCCTTTATCTTTACGGCCCAGTTACTTATGGCAGCACTTACATTTCAATTAAAGCAAACAGATACCGGAAGCAAAGCAAGAGCAGGCATTGTTACGACAGACCACGGTGAAATTCTTACACCTATTTTTATGCCGGTTGGTACGGTTGGCAGCGTAAAAGCAGTTACCCAGCCGCAATTAAAAGACGAGATAAAAGCGCAGGTCATTCTGGGAAATACTTACCATTTGTATCTGCGCCCAGGCACCGATGTGCTGGAGGCCGCCGGTGGCCTGCATCATTTTAACAGCTGGCAAAAACCAATACTCACCGATAGTGGCGGTTACCAGGTTTTTTCCCTTGCTGCCAACAGAAAAATAAAAGAAGAAGGGGTACTTTTTCAATCGCATATTGACGGCAGCCGCCACCTTTTTACACCTGAAAATGTGATGGATATTCAGCGAAAAATTGGCGCTGATATAATTATGGCTTTCGATGAATGCCCGCCGTACCCAAGTGAATACGGCTATGCTAAAAAAAGCATGGAGCTTACCCACCGTTGGTTAGACAGGTGTTTTACAAGATTTAATGAAACGCCCGATAAATATGGATACACCCAAAATCTTTTCCCCATTGTGCAAGGCAGCACTTACGAAGATCTGCGCCGGCAATCCTGCGAATACATTTCATCAAAAGATGCGGTTGGCAATGCGATTGGAGGTCTTAGTGTTGGCGAACCCCCGGAAATGATGTACGATTTTACCGCACGCTGCGCAGAAAACCTGCCCGAAAGCAAACCGCGTTATTTAATGGGCGTTGGCACGCCGTGGAATATTCTGGAATGTATTGCCCTGGGTATTGACATGTTCGATTGCGTAATGCCTACCCGCAATGGCCGCAACGGAATGTTGTTTACAACACAGGGCGTCATCAATATTAAAAACAAAAAATGGGCAACCGATTTTTCTGTAATAGATGAAGGCTTACCTAGCGAAACAAGCCAATATTACAGCAAAGCCTACCTACGCCACCTGTTTGTATCAGGAGAAATTTTAGGTTTACAGTTAGCCTCCATTCAAAACCTTTCTTTTTATTTATGGCTTGTGGGTGAGGCGAGGAATCATATTTTGGCCGGCGATTTCGCTTCATGGAAAAACAGAATGGTAGAAAAACTTAAACACCGCTTATAAACCGGGCAAGTAATTTTTTTGAGCCCGGCCAAACTTTTCATAGCTGGCTCGTTGCAGCTTGCCCCGCCCGGGCGGTGGTCGCACTCTTGTACTTTCAGTTTCGGCGGCGGCTTTTACCGAAGCAAAGATTATGGAGACAAACAATGCTCTATAAGGCGTAAAGCGTTATAACAACATCGCAACAAGTTTTAATATACTTTTGGCACTGAACAAAAAATACCCCGCACCGGCGGGTAACTGGCATGAAGAAACTTGACTGGTACATACTTAAAAAATTTCTCACTACCTTTTTCTTTGCTATTTTTCTGTTTACTGTAATCGCAGTGGCCGTAGACATAAGCGAAAAAACGGATGACTTCGTTAAATCGGGGTTAAGTACCAGCCAGATTATTTTACAATATTATATTGGTTTTGTTCCCTACATAATAGCGTTACTTTTTCCGCTATTTGTATTTATAGCCGTAATCTTTTTCACATCCAAAATGGCGGTGCAAAGTGAAATGATTGCCATACTTGCAAGCGGTACCAGTTTTAACCGCATGATGCGGCCCTACTGGGTAGGCGGTATTACATTGGGTTTGCTGGCATTGGCAGCATCCAACTATTTTGTTCCAAAGGCAAATGAAATAAGAACCACCTTCGAAGCCAGGTATGTAAATACAAATTCATCGTACAATCCTTTAGATCAGAGCAGCAGAAATATCTACTTCAGATTAGATTCTTTTACCTATGCCGGCGTACGAAATTATGATACGGCTTCAAAAAGTGGCGGCCCGTTTTTTATGCATCGTGTAAAAAATAATCTGATGTATTATAATCTGCGTTCCGAATCAATCCGATGGGATACCGCTTTAAAAAACTGGACGCTTCAAAACGCTATCGAACGGAATATTAATGGAGTAAAAGAAGATGTGAAGCTAAGCTACCGTAAAGACATGAAGTTTAATTTTAAGCCATTCGATATAAGCCACGATACTTATGCAAAAGATAAACTTACCACACCCGAGCTGGAAAGCTTTATAAAATTAGAGTCGCTCAGGGGTTCAGAAGACCTTAATAGTCTGCTGGTTGAAAAATATAAGCGTTACGCAACGCCTGTGGCAGTGGTTTTACTTTCTCTTATTGGCGCCGTTATAGCATGCCGCAAAGTACGTGGTGGCAGCGGCTCTCATATTGCATTAGGTTTTGTGCTGGCTTCGGCGTTTATTTTAATGGATCGGTTTTCAACGATATTCAGCACAAAGGGTAGCCTGCCGCCTATAGTAGCTGCCTGGATACCCGATGTTGTTTTTTTTGGTGTAGCAATTTACCTGTATAAAAAAGCGCCAAAATAAAACAGGCCCGGGCAAAGTGGAACACTAACCAAAGTCATGTGGCTGATAGCTATAAAATTGAAAGGATGGGTAACTTTCCCTTAAAACTTTTGTTTTACAAAAGCAAGTTGCTTTATCTTTACCTCATTCGAAAAGGAAGCCCTCAACCGCTAAAAAACGAATTGAATTGTTGCTAATTGATTTAAAGTACAGGAGTGCGACGCAAGGAACGATTCCATAAAATACAAATGCCGGGTTCAAAAAATAAATTGTTAAGCCGCAGCATTTTCAGTTATCGGTGTAAATACTAATTATCAAAATACATTGCAATGGGTATTATTAAAGACCGTTTTAAAGCTAAGGCTGATGCAAGTACCGCTGAGATCAGGGAATTGCTGAAAGAACATGGTAGTAAAAAAATAGGCGAAGTAACACTTGCTCAGGTTTACCAGGGCATGCGGGGCATTACCGGTCTGGTTACCGAAACCAGCCTGCTTGACGCACAGGAAGGAATACGCTTTAGAGGTTATACTATTCCTGAACTGAGGGAAAAACTTCCCAAGTCTTTAAACGGCAGGGAACCCTTGCCCGAAGGTCTGTTTTATCTTATGCTGGTAGGCGATTTGCCCACAGAACAGGACGTTTCGCATGTAACTTCTATTTTACAACGTCGCAGCCATGTACCCAATCATGTATTTGCAGCAATGGATGCATTGCCCATAACCACCCATCCAATGACGATGTTTGTGGTTGGCGTGATGGCTTTACAAACCGAAAGTTATTTCAGCAAACAGTATGGCGAAGGAATGAACAAAAAAGATTACTGGGAAGCTGCATTTGATGATGCTGTAATATTAATTGCACGCTTACCAAGAATTGCTGCCCACATATACCGCCGTAAATATAAATCAGGGGAACATATTAACCCCAATGGAATGCTGGACTGGGCAGGCAATCTGGCACATATGATGGGTTACGACGATCATGGCTTTAGAGAACTAATGCGGTTGTACATGACCATACATGCTGATCATGAAGGTGGCAATGTAAGTGCGCACACTACCCACCTGGTAGGGTCGGCATTAAGTGATCCCTATCTTGCCTATGCTGCCGGAATGAACGGTCTTGCCGGACCATTACATGGCCTGGCCAACCAGGAAGTGATCAAGTGGATATTTGAAATGCAGAAAGAGCTGGATACCGAAGAACCTACCAGCGAACAGATTGCGGCGTACGTGCAAAAAACTATCACAAGCGGCAAAGTGGTGCCTGGTTACGGCCATGCAGTACTGCGGAAAACAGATCCACGCTTCATTGCACAAATGGAATTTGGCAAAAAGCACATGCCAGACGATAAGTTGGTTAATACCGTTTGGAAGATATACGAAACAGTACCCCCAATTTTAGAATCGCTGGGTAAAATAAAAAACCCATGGCCTAATGTTGATGCGCACAGTGGTGCCCTATTGGTGCATTATGGTTTGGTAGAGTATGAATTTTATACCGTTCTTTTTGCCGTAAGCCGTTCACTGGGTGTGCTCGCAAGTTTAATATGGGACAGAGCCCTTGGTTTGCCACTCGAAAGACCAAAAAGCGTTACTACAGAAGTGGTGAAATCATGGCTTGAAGGAAAAGATGAGATTTGGGAAGGCTAATAAAGCTGCTTTTGTTGTCAATAAAATATTGCCCTTTTTTTAAAGGGCATTTTTTTTGAGCCAGGGGCCTGCCTATCCATGTAGCTTTTGTTGCGTCGCACTCTTGTACTGCATATCATTTGGCGGCTTGATGAAAGCGTAAAACAAAACCCCACAGCTTTTAATCTTTTAACTCCTTACTCCTGATGAACGCTTCCCTTGTAAAAACAAACTGTGTTAATTTAATTTCATTTTCCATCATAAAAACATCCTCCCTGAAACCACATTTCATCAGCACATGCTGCGAGGCGGTATTTATTGCTTCTGTTACCGCATAGAGTACGTTGTCCCTATTATTTTCAAAGAAAAACCGGATACCTGCCTTAACCAATTCCGTAGCATAACCCCTACCCCAGTAGGGCGGCAAAAATGAGTACCCAATTTGTATATTATCTGTTTCATCAATAGGAAATATGGCTAAAGAACCAATATATGTTTGTGTTTCTTTTTCAAACGCTGCCCATCCACCAAGCTTTGGATGCGTGCCATAATATTCAATGTTTTTTTTCAGAATTCTTGTGCACTCTTCCAGGGTGCGTACCGGTCTTATATACCGCATTGTTTCGGGGTTACTGTTGAGCGAAAAGAAATACCCAATATCATCCATTGAATATTGGCGAACGGTTAAGCGGGTTGTTTCGAAGATAATCATAACATATTGTTTAGCATTTTTTTCATCACAAACATACCTCTAAACTCCTCTTTCATTTGTGGAAAATCAAGATGGTATGTACCACAAATTTCGAATCCCATTTTCCTATAAAACTTTATGGCTTCCGTGCTGCTATCCATTACTTTGAGCCATACCAATTGCTTATTTTTTTCTGCAGCAACTTCAAAAGTATAATTTAGGAGAAATGTTCCAATACCCTTTCCAGCAGCAGCTTTCGTGAGATAGATCCTTTCCAGTTCCAGTGCGTCTTTACCATATTCGGCGGCCAATGCCGCATAAATGTTTAGTTTGATAAATCCAACTGCATCATTCAAATAATATACTAGAAAAAACCACGCATTCTTATCAGCTAATTCTTTCTCAAGATTCCTAACAGCAAAACTTTTTTCTATATACCATGTGCCACCTTCGTTCCACAAATGAAGGTAGTGATCGCAGTAAGCTTTTGTTGCAATCTCACTGAGCAGTGAAGCGTCTGCTGCGATAATTCTTTTGATGCTGATATTTTTATCCGTCATATTTTTTGTTCAACATTATTACCGAACGTACAAGTGTGCGACGCAAGGAACGATGCCACAAAGAACAAATGCCCGGTCCATAGTGCCTTTCTGTATTCAACTATAAAATCCCAACTGTAAACTTTAAATTTTACTTATGTATCTCACTCGTAAAATGAAATTCAATATCGGGATTGTTGTTGCGCTCGGTGTTTAAAAACCATTCGCTTTGCGCAAGATAAACAGGGTGGCCATCTTTGTCTTCGGCGGAGTTGGATTGCTTGAACCGTAGAAAATCCTGCAGCTTATTTTCGTCTTTACTGGTGAGCCAGCAGGCCTTGTAAAATGGCAATGTTCGAAACTCGCACGCCGCACTGTACTCGTGCAGCAGCCGATATTGAATTACTTCAAACTGCAGGTCGCCAACGCAGCCAATGATCTTTTTGTTGCCGCCAAACTGCGTGAACAACT
>JBBRDW010000071.1:0-23899 GCA_038203525.1 Chitinophagales bacterium
ACAAAAAAATACGCTAAAAACAGCGCGGCAGAGGTAACTGAGGAGCAAGCCAAAAGAACTGTTATAAACAGTGTAGATAAGAGTAAGAATTTATCGGTTTATCCAAACCCTTCGACAGGAGTATTTTTTGTTCGATACAAGTGTGAAAAATTATTTAATGCAACGATAGTCGTTAGAAATACGTTTGGGCAGATAGTATACCAGGGGCAAACGCAAAAGAATATTTTGGAGTTGCAACAGACGATTAACCTTGCAGGCAAACCAAAAGGCGTGTATATAATGGAACTTAATACCGGGGATAAAAAATTAACAGGCAAAGTGGTTTTACAATAATTTTTTCTCCCCACTTGAAGAAGGCCGGTTGCTAAAGTTTTAATCTTACATTAAACAAAAGGTCTATTAGCCGGCTTTTTTATTCGATATTTAATTGCTTAATACTGCAACAGTAAAATGAGAAAGCCACTATTTTTTTCAGCCTCTAAATATTGGCGCCGCAATTATTTACTGGCCCGGTTCATCGAAATACAATGCTCTGAAAAAGAAGATTTGCTGAACTAAAAAAAGCAGCTATTTTTATTGCGTACATTATTTGTAACCTACAAAAATATCGCTATATGAAACCTACATTTCCTTGGTTGCTTGCACTGCCTGTTTTTATTTTGCTTTTTTCCTGTACAAAAGAAAGAGTAAACCCCGCCGCAACAGCAATTGCGAGTTCAGATTTAAAATCTGATTACTACATTGGACAGCCTTATGGAGGTGGCATAATTTTTTACATTGACGCAACAGGTATTCATGGTTTAATTGCTGCGCCAGCGGATCTGGAAGAAGCTGCTATATGGGCATACAAGGACACAGTTATTGGAGTAAAGGCAAGGAAAATTGGCGCAGGGCATAAAAATACGCTGAACATTTTTAAAGCATTGGGAGATCCCGGTTCACCAGAACTGGACTACGCTGCGCTTGACTGTGCGGAATTTAAATTTAAAGGTTACAATGACTGGTATTTGCCTTCAAAAGATGAAATGAATGAGCTGTATAAGCAGCAAGATATTGTTGGTGGTTTTAACCCTTTCTCCTACTGGACTTCAACGGAATTTGATATATCTACAGCGTGGTTTCAAAACTTCTCTAACGGCAAGCAAATTAAGGCCACTAAAATAGCTGCGTATGGTATGAGACCGGTAAGAAGTTTTTAATTCGCGAAGGAATGCCCTGTCTTAAAGCTCCGTATTTTCACCATTACCTTTTAATAGATAATAGTGATTTGTGCACTTGCAGCAGAAAGTACAAAAAGTACAAGAGTGCGACGCAACCATGTTAATTTGATGAACTGGTGCCAGGCTTATAATTAAATGTATTTATTAAAAAAAGTTGAATAACTTTTAGATGCAGACAGTTTCGGAAAGAATACTTGCATTTAATAAAAAACGGGTACCTGTACCTGCACTGGTAAAACTAAAATTTGAATTAATCAATAAAGATGTGTTTCGTTTTTACCGTGGAACCTGTGATATATTTTATGATGCCTTTAGCCGAAAAATAAACTGGCCGGATACTTCAAAATGCTGGATAACCGGCGACTTACACCTTGAAAATTTTGGTACCTATAAAGGAGATAACGGAGTTGTTTATTTTGATCAGAACGACTTTGAGGAATTGGCTCCGGCACCTGCAATCAGGGAACTGGCAGGCCTGTTGAACAGCCTTCCTGTGGCCGCTCCGGTGCTTAAGTTAAATGAGGCAATGGCAGAAAAATTGGGCGGGATTTCTATTGAAAACTAAATTGATACTTTGATGGCCGGCAAACCGCCCGCTGTAGGCAAAGGAACTGCCGAAGGGCTTCTGAAAAATTTTTACCTGTAGTGGAAACCAGGGATGAAAAAGCATTTGTTACAAGCTGGATAAACCCTGAAAATAAAAAAGCAGCGCTGATTATTGATGGTAAGAAGACAATGGCACAAATTACTGCTTCTGCGTAGCTACGCAGCACCTGCAGGCAAGGTTCCTGCATAGCAGATGAACTTTTTTATTTTGCGGGCGACGACAAAAAACTGTTGAAGTTTGCCTATAATTCTGCGTAGTAGGTAGGTAAAAAATATGCATCGTGCAGTAAAGCATATAAAAAGGGTCTACAGAAAAGTAATCAATGTCAAAAAAAAATAACCAATGCTAATTAGGGCCGCCAGTAGCCCCATCCCGAACCTTTATTTTTTTCTTTCCTGCATTTTTCTTTTCATACAAAAGCACTTCGGCTGGCTTGGCTTTTTCGCCAGTTTTGGTCTTTGTTAGCGTAGCGCTGTCTGCGGCACTGATAGCAACGCCTGCCTTCTTTTTTGATGGATCAACCATTTGATTAAGAATGTAATCTTCGGTTTTTATTACAGTACCATTTTCAGGATTATAGTAAGTCCAGGTTCCATGTTTAACTGTTGATGCCTCTACTTTTACAATGCGTTTATAAACCGCATCGGTATGCAAGTCGGGAACGTCAATGGTATCGTATGGATTTTCCGGATCTATCGCTTTCCAGCTTTCCTGACGCTGCAAACCATAGACATTGTAATAATAACAAGCCCCATTTTTATACCCCCATTTAAAATTTTCAATGCTCATAAGATCGCCCGATAATGTATAGCTGCGCCAAAATCCATCTCTCTTGTCACTTTTATACGTCCCCTCCTGCTCATATCCCGGTTCGCCCCTCAAGCTTTCAATATGCACTACCCATTTGCCCTGTTTTAAATTATTAAAATCAGTACAATTAAGTGTATCTCCTTTTGTACTAAGGCGATATGTTTTGCATTGCGCAAAGGAAGAAACATTAATAAGTATTGCAATAAAAATGAATAATCGTATCATTATTTTTTATTTTTTTTGAGCCAGTCAATAGCTTATCATGACGGCTTTGTTCCGCCTGAGATGGACTCTTGTACTGCACCAATTACATTGACAACTATATTAAAACAGGGTGCATTTTCGACGTTATAAAAGAACGGTGAAAATTGTTCCACAATTAAAACGAAAACTGACTCAAATAATTGCGGCCTTATTCTGAAATAGCATAATACCGTTCATTTTTATGATACTGCCATAAAGTTTGCAAATACCAGTTTGGTCAGGGGCAAATTAAACTATTTTGCAGGTAAAATATTGATCTGCGATGAATCATAAACCGCGAAGCGAATTAATCTTTGAACAGGCGTTTTTTGAAAAATAAAAAGTGAAAAACAGAATAGCGGTAAAATAAAAAAAGGGGCGTATTAAGCCCCAATTTACATTCATTGTCAATTGGAAGTTTTTAAGCAGGAACGGCTGAAAAAAGGGCGTTTAAATAACATAAACTACTATTTCCCTGTATTATTCATAGATATGCAACCGCGTCTCAAAAGACAAATACAAAATTAACTACAAGTAAATTCTCCGGCAATAGCCATTTATGGCTATTTTTATACCAAATGACCACCTGCAATGAAGTTCCGCAAAACGTCAGGCTCATACCTGAATTACCTTGATATGGCCAATTACGGACTGGTGTCCGAATCATCAGTAAATCCTGCGGCCGTTATTAACAATGCATTTGGCGATATTAACCTCTATTCCCCGCTGGCTCCTGCTGTGATTCTTGCCGACTTTACAAATAAAAAATTTGTGTTCATGCACAGCGGGTGTAAGTCCATTACCGGTTATGATTCACAATATTTTACGGAGTCTGGTATAGAATCCTTCCTCGAAAAAATACATCCGGTTGATTTTAGCAGAGTGAACAAGGAAATATTTCACAAAAACATGTCAGTTCTTCAGGAGATACCTACCTCAGACATGTACAACTATATCTTTTGCCACAGTTACCGCATGAAAAATAAAGAGGGAAAATATACAACCATACTTCAGCGCTTGTCTTACCTGCTGTCCGAAGACAATAAGCCCACGGGTGCCGTTGGCCACCTTACCGATATAAGTATGGTTTGCAGCGGAGAAAAGATGGTACACAGGATTGAACATGCGGCACATCTTATCAACAGGCCTTCTAACGAAATAATTTTTGAACGGCACTTCTTTCACAATCCTGAAAACCAGATTATTTCAAAGAGAGAGTTTGAAATACTCAAATGGATCTGCGATGGAATCAGCAGTAGCCAAATCGCCGAAAAATTAAGTATAAGCACGAATACCGTAAACAACCATAAGAAAAAAATACGGCAAAAAACAAACTGTAAAAATGCTGCAGAATTATTAAAATATGCTGCTTCGCAACGTATGATTTAATTTTTTTAGTTTTTATTTTGTATACCCAGCTAAGTACTTCTATTAAGGTTCGTTGCAGCTTGCCCCCGCCTGGGCGCCTATGCGTCAAGCTAAGGAATACATTTATTGACCCAACAGCATTGCTACTATTCAGCTTTCGTTGCGTCGCACTCTTGTACTGTTGGTTCCCTCTGCGACTTTCACGAATTAGCCGCTTATCTCTTTGCAAATGAAAGGTAAGATTATTCGGCAACGCATTTATATTGAAACCCTATTACTAAATCCTTATTGCAAGACAACCTAAAACCATTACTGGTAAACACTTTCAGCGATTTTTATCAAAAATTAGCTTGACGCATATGCGCCAACAGCGGTCGTCGCACTCATGTACTGCATCTACAAAAGTCATCATGGTAACCCGGCTGAAGTAAAACGCAATGGCAGCTGCTCATTGTTCTGAACGTACAAGCGTGCGACGCAAGCGGCGATGCTATGAAAAACAAATGCCCGGCTCAAAAATAACTAACCTTATTGCGGCTTGTCAATTAAAAGGATCGTATCTGCCTTTTCTTTTTCTTTCTTTTTAAAAAAGCCTTTTAAAAGAAAATTATGTTGGAGAGCCTCCAGATCTTCATCAAGTTTTTTACTTCCAGATTGTAAATTACTGAGCGTTATTTTAACTGATGCTGCGGCGGCAGAATCGTTTAATAAAACACCTATCGTATTATTTTTTTGGTTTAGTCTGTCACTTACTGTTTTTAGATTAGCGGTAAACTGTGTTACAGAACCAGCTGCGTTTTGCAGCTGTTGCACGGTGCCTTTAATGTTGTTGTAAATAACCGTATCGGTTACAATATCGTTTATGGAATTGCCTGGCACATTTAGTTTGCCCGAAAAATCCTGGAAATTGGCGAGTACATTGTTACTCTTTACAGAAACTGTTTTAAAGTTGGCAACGGTTTCGTGAAGATCGCTAACCGTAGTTCTTAACTTGTTTGCAATGGCCGGATCGTTTATTAAAGTTGCCAGTGTTCCCTGACCGCTATCAACCTTTTTACTGATGCTCTTAAAATTATTTGTTATCTCAAGTAAATTTTTATTGTTCGCCTGTAGTGTTGCCAGCATATCTTCAGTTGTAACTGCAATTTCAACTTTTAAGAAATCATCTTTTACTACCTGTGCCGTGGCGGAATCGCCACCATAAATAATTACGATCTTGCTGCCTATTAAACCATCGGAGCCAATCTTGGCTTTAGCATCTTTTTTTATATGCGGCAGTGCATCTTTTTCAATATTCATGATAACTTGCACCTGAGAACTTCCATAAAATTTAATATCTTTTACAGTACCCACTTTTACGCCTGAAAACCAGACATTACCACCTTTTAACAAACCACCCACATCATTAAAAACTGCATTGATGCTAACTGATTTTACGAAAGTTTTTTTCTGTCCGCCCAAAGTAAATATGGTAAGTACCAATATGACTATGCCGATAAAGATAAAAATGCCTACTGTTACAGGGCGGTTATTTTTTAGTGTTTTCATTTGCTGTTTATAAAATTATAATCGTAAAAAGTTCTTAAACTTTCTTCCTGCGTATTGAACACATCTTCAAATTTACCCGGCGTTAAAAACTTGCCGTTAAGAAGCATGGTAACCTTGTCTCCCGTATTTTTTGCGCAGGTAAGATCGTGGGTAATGATGATCGAACTGGTATGGTATTGTTCTCTTACCTGATTGATCAGGTTATTTATTTCAATGCTCGTCATTGGGTCAAGACCAGAGGTTGGTTCATCGTAAAGCATAATTTCCGGTTGTAAAATCAGTGTGCGGGCAATACCAATTCGTTTTCTTTGTCCTCCTGAAAGTTCGGAAGGCATCTGGTTAATTGTTTGCGATAAACCAACAGCGTTTAATACCCCTTCAATAGCTTCATTAACCTCATTAGTGCTAAGGTTTCGTTTGTTCCTTACCAATGGAAAAGCAAGATTTTCTTTAACGCTCATGCTATCGTACAATGCGCTGTTTTGGAAAGAAAATCCAATTTTTAATCTTAGCTGCTGCAACGCTGCCGGGCTTATCTTATCTACCTCGATCCCCAATACTTTTACCATGCCGCTGTCTGGCTTTAACAGGCCTGAAATAATTTTAATCAAAACAGATTTTCCGCTGCCCGATTTGCCCAGTATTGCAAGGTTCTCCCCTTTGAATATATCTATATCAATTCCGTTTAGAACTGTACGGTTACCAAAAGATTTTTTTAGATCTCTTATGTAGATCACAGACTCTTTGCCTTCACTATTTATATCTTCTCTATCCATCAGTTATTAATAAGTCTAAATTTTTTATCTTATTGCATTTACAAATTGTACTATTACCAGCTCTTCCACAAAAATTAAAAACATGGAAAGTACTACAGCAGTATTAGCTGCCTTGCCTACGCCCTGTGTACCATTCTGCGCATTATATCCCTGGTAACAACCGGCAACACCAATGGTAAATCCATATATGGTAGCTTTAAAAATAGAAGAGAAAATATCCAGAAAAGATATTGTTCCAAAAGCACTTTTAAAGTATGCAGTAAAGCTGGTTAGCTCGTTGGCGTGTACGTTTAAATAAGAACCAAGCATTCCTACAAGGCCGGTATATAAAATTAAAATCGGCATCATGAAAGTAATGGCTAATATGCGTGTAGTTACAAGGTATTTAAAAGGGTTTGTGGCAGATACTTCCATGGCGTCAATCTGTTCTGTAACCTTCATGGAGCCTAGTTCGGCACCCATATTAGAGCCAACCTTTCCGGCTGCAATTAATGCTGTTACCAATGGCGCCAATGCCCTTATTATGGCAATAGAAACCAATGACGGAAGCCACGAACTTGCACCAAATGTTGATAAAGAGGGGCGGGATTGTTTGGTAAAAACAACGCCGGTAATAAAACCTGTTAATGAAACAAGTGCCAATGATTTATAACCTACCTCGTAACACTGATTAATTGTTTCTTTCCACTCGAAAGGGCGTGAAGATACTTCTCTAAAAAAATGAGCAATGAATTTATAGACGTTATAAATATCTTCGAAAAAAGGGTTAATTTTTCTTGAGACAAATGATTTATTTTCCGGTAAAACTTCTGAATTTTCTAACTCGGGATTCATGTATTATCAGTTAACTTTTTAAACAGTTTTCAATGTTCTGTTCCATATATACGCTTCGGTAAAAGCCGAATAAACATCAGAAAGTACAAGAGGGCGACGCAAGAGGCGATACCATAAAATCTAAAGCTGGGCCCATCATTATTTAGGTATTTGCACTGCTTAAAAACTAATCATCATGATTTGGGCCACCCAAACTGTATTCATTATTTTCTTCATCTTCAGAACCTATTGCTTCCTCTGCATCGTCTGCTGCGGCGCCGGGAACATCAAGATCATCGCCAGAAATATCAAGCTTTTCATTTAACGCAACGCCATCTAAATCTTTACTGTCAAGACTGGCTCTCTGCAGGTTCACGTCATCTTCTGTTCCCATACTTTCAGCAGCATTTTGCAGCATATTTTTTTCCAGTTCAGTTACATTATCTTCCCCATTAAAAATACTTTCGCCCTCTTCATCGGCAGAGGAAATAGTAACATCCCGCAGTTCTCCCAAAGGCGCTACAGTAATATGTTCCTGACCGGGAATATCTGTTACATCTGGCAGATCAATATAGGCTATATCCGGTTTTAAATGAGCTTTATCAGATGCAGATTCGCTTATATCGCTTAAGCTGTCTTTTTTATTCTCTTTAGACATGATCTATTGTGTATGGTTAAAAATATTGTTTATTTAAATGATTAATTTTATTGATCAAACTTCATTGCTACTATTGAGCCCATTTGCGTCGCACTCTTGTACGTCCGGTAATACCAATGAGCATTGTGACCATCTTTTACAAAAAGCAATTTTTAAATTTGACCAACTGTAAAACTTAATCATATTATTTATTCAACTCCTTCAATAATTTTTCTGCTACCAGTACTGACGATGCAGGATTTTGCCCTGTAATTAGTTTGCCATCCTGTATTGCATAAGGTTGCCAGTTGGCAACTTTGCTGTAATTACCGCCATTCTCTTTAAGCATATCTTCTACCAAAAAGGGAACTACTTTTGTTAACTGTACTGCTTCCTCTTCTTCATTGGTAAAACCTGTTACACTTTTACCTTTCACTAGTGGGTCACCATTCTTGTTTTTTGTGTGTTTAAAAATAGCAGGGGCATGGCATACTGCAGCTACAGGTTTATTATTATTATTAAATTTTTCTATTAGTTGTATGGAATTTTCATCTTCTGAAAGATCCCACAGCGGGCCGTGACCACCAGGATAAAAAACCGCATCATAGTCTGCTTCATTAACATCAGAAAGTACCAGCGTGTGAGCTAATTTTTTTTGAGTTTGTAAATCTTTTTTAAAACGTTCAGTTGCGGCGGTACTTGATTCAGGAGTATCGCTTTTAGGATCAACTGGCGGTTGACCTCCTTTTGGAGAAGCAATAGTTATATCCATTCCCTTATCGATCAATGTATAATAAGGGGCGGCAAATTCTTCAATCCAAAAACCTGTTTTTTGTCCGGTATTGCCCAGCTCGGCATGACTGGTTAATACGAATAATACTTTCTTCATTTTTATTTTTTTATATGCATTAATAATTACTTAAGGCGTATTGTGTATCTTTTAACCACAGACAGTGGAAAATTTTACCCGCAAGTATTCTTTTCACCTATGGCACGTCCACATGAGATTCACAACAGTGAGCTAACTAACAATTATAGTAACACTATCGTGCCAGAATGAGGCCAAACATTCTATGCACATCAATATGCAGCAATCTAAGGCCTGTGGAAAGTAAGGCGTTGAAAAAACATTTTTGTAGCTGCTAAAGCAAGCTAAACAATGCAACGTTTTTTTCTCATGAGTTAACTCAATAGAATTATTCTCTTGTTACCTGCCAGATTATAAATTGCTTTTGGCGATAGATCACCTTTTTTCCATATTGTTCAGCAGGCATCTATTTGGGGCCTTCTTTAATAACGCGGATTGTTTCTGCAGCAAGTTTAGGATGCACATCTTCCGGGTTTAAAAGAACAACCTCGTTTATTTGGCCTTTGGCATTAACCAGAAAAGAAACCATTGCAACCTGTATAATTGTTTCGCCTTTCTTAGGTTTTAAATACTTTACACCGAGGTCGGAATTTAAATTTGCTTGCAGATATTTTTGCCAGCCCTTTACTCCTCCGGGAAAACATGCTTCAGTTTCCTCAGTTGTAAATTCCTTTCTTATGGTATCTAAATTAGCGCCTGCTAAACTATCAGTCTGTGCCCGGCTGCTTATTAAGATAAACAGCGCTACAAGGGTTAATAATATTTTGATTTAAGTCTGATTACCTGCAATATAATTTATTTAAAGAGCTCAAATCTGTCATCAATATTTCTTCATCACTTTTATCAGCATGTTTGCAATAATGGTATTGCCTTTATCGGACGGATGTAAACCATCGTATGTCATATCAATGGCATCAACGGGATATGGATACTCATCTTTCTCAGGGTTAAAAGGAACATCAATAAAATTGGGATAATGATAATTTTTATACAATCCTGTTTGCGGATCTTTCAGGCGCTTGTATTTTACCAGCTTGTCCAGTGTAATTCCGCTTTTATTATACAGGTCAATCACTTTAAAATGCTCTTCTTTTCCTAAGGCTATAATCGCTGCAGCAAACTGCGCAAGTGACTGGCCGTTCTTGTCTCTGTAAGAGCCGTAGGCATTATTTTTCATATCGCCGATGTACACAAAGTCCACACGCTGCAAGGGTGTTATCAGGATAATTTTCGCATCTCTATTAAGGCTGCGCAATTTATTAACGATGATTCGGTAGGAGCCAAAAACTGTATTGTTGCCTGTGTTGTTTTGATAGTCGGCCAGTGTACCTATAGGCCTTCCCTGCCACCAGTCGTTTGTACCAAGGAAAATGGAGTAGACATCCGTTTTTGTAAGGCCGAGGTTTTCAATTTCGGCGGCGACGCCGCCAGACGTCCAGCCATTGTGGCCCTGGTTAATATATTTTATATTGGGAAGTTTTTCTGTAACCATCGTCATGTAACCTTTGGTTATTTTATTACCTGTTTCATTTGTATGTTCATTCAAATAAGTAATGGAATCGCCAATAGCAGTCCAGGTAATTTCTTTTGGCGCAAAGGACGAGATAACGAAAACAATACCCGCTAGCAATAGCAGTTTTTTCATATGTAGAGGTTAATAATTTTACATAACAAATACGCTTCGGCAAGAGCTGAATAGAAAATTTGAAAGTACAAGAGTGCGACGCAACAGCAGCTTAATTCCTGCACTATTGCCCGGCTCAAAAAAATAAATTATTGCTGTTTAATATTATCAATAAACCACTGAACGGCAAGCTGGTAGCCAGTTATGCCAAGGCCGCAAATAGTTCCTTTGCATTTGGCCGATACATGCGAAATTTTACGAAAGTCTTCCCTTGCATGCACATTGCTGATATGCACTTCTATAACCGGCGATTTAACAGCAGCAATTGCATCACCCAAGGCAACAGAAGTGTGGGTATAGCCACCGGGATTAATAATAATTCCATCGCTTGTAAAACCGGTCCGCTGTATTTCGTTTATAAGTTCGCCTTCTACATTACTTTGGTAATAACTAAACTCAACCGAAGCAAACAAATGCTGTAGCTGTGCATAATACTGCTCAAAAGTTTGCGAGCCGTAAACATTGGGTTCGCGTATGCCTAGTAAGTTTAAATTGGGGCCGTTAATAATTGCGATGTGCATCTTTAAAATTTATTAAATATCCGTTTTATATACGGGCTGCAAAAATAAAAATACCGGTGTTTAAACAGTAAACAATTGCGGGTATGAAAAAAATATTAACTTTCAAGCTTGCAACACGCAATAATAGTTTCTTACAGCCAAAATTAAAAGCAGCAGGCGGACAATGGATAATTTATATTTCACGTATTATCAAAGCCCTGTTGGTTTACTTAAAATTGGCGGCACAGACAGTTATATTGCGGAGCTAAGTTTTGTTGACAACGACGAGCAGATGGTTCATGGCGAGCCCGGTGTAAGCGAAGTAATGCATCAATGCACCGAAGAACTTATAGAATTTTTTAACGGCAAACGAAGAAATTTTAATATTCCTGTACATCAGGAGGGCACTGCATTTCAGCAAAAAGTTTGGGGCCATCTTGTAAATATTCCTTTCGGAAAAACCATCAGTTATCTTGACCTTGCAAAAAAGCTGGGCGATGAAAAAGTAATACGAGCAGCCGCAAGTACCAATGGCAAAAACAAGATCATCATAGTTGTGCCCTGCCACCGTGTTATTGGCAGCGATAAAAGCTTGACCGGATACTCAGGCGGACTGTGGAGAAAGAAATGGCTGCTGCAGCACGAGTTTAGAATTTTGCATGGGGTGCAGACTTTGTTTTAACGCCGGCTAAATTGAATTATGTTTTATACCTCCATATCTTTTCTTAGCATCAATGTTGCCGGTTGCTCCGCCAAGGCGGTGGTAGCGATCCTTTCATCGGTTTTACTGCTATTTTGCTTTAGCATTCGCATTTGTAAAGTTGCTGAAATTTGGTCAACGCATAAACCGGGGTGCAATATAAAAGCCGCATTATGCAATACTTTTACTTTAACACAATAAATAACTTTTACCAGATTACATTCTGCAATAAGTTTTTATACCAGTTGTAAATTTTACAATTATCGAAGAATAAATGCCCCTCACTACAAGGGGCATTTGAAATATTTATAGTGGTAGTAAATTCTTATAAAAAGTTATTATTCTATCATAAAATTCACTCTTGCTTGTTGAGAGCCGGCATTAAGTTCAAAGAAATAGCTACCTGATAAAAGACTGGCCAGGTTAATATTAAAAACATTTCGCCCCTGTTTAGCATCTAATGTATTACTAAATACGATTCTTCCTGCTATGTCATAAACATTTATCACTATCCTGCGGTTTGTATCGCTTTTGTAAGATACAGGTACCGGCCCGTTAGCGGGGTTAGGATAAAGTAATATTTCTATGGTTGAATTTGTTTTAGCAGATGATGCAACCTCTTCACCTGCTGCAGATACAAAGCAGGATTTTGTAACCTTGGTATTGGCAGATACCGTTGAACAACCACTGCTGTTCGTAACAATTAAATCATAATTGGCGGCCTCTCTTGCTGTACATTTTATTGAGGTAGCGCCAGCAATATCTATATGTTTTTCTGCCATTGATATTTAATATGTATTCCTGAATTGGCTTGTAAAGTCACCGAATCGGAAGCGCAGATATCAAGGCTGCCCAATGGTGTTATTGTTGCTACAGGATAGTCGGTAAAACTAAGTGTAGTTGCTTTTGAAGTTGGCTTACATCTAAGAGTTTTGCATTAATAAATTATTAATAAGGTGATAAACCTGGAGACAACGCCAATTCTGTGAACTGCATGACTGACAGTTTTTTAACGTTGAAATAATCCCATAAAACCCAATTAAAATAGAAAATATTTATGGTGGAAAATGAAATATTTTCTACAACCGTTTACTTTCATTTCTTCAACATAAAAATTATGGCGTGCCAATGAGTAACTCTCATCCAAAGCATTAAAGTAGCAATGCAGCCGGGCAAAGACGAAAATTCAGGTAACTTCGGTAAATGAAAAAGGCGGCACAGATGCAACGCCTTTTTCATTTTTGCGACAGATAGTTCTGTTTCTAATTTTTTACCACTTTGTACACAGCTTGCTCGGTGCCTGCATTTATTTTTAATACATACAAGCCACTCTTAAGATTGCCTGTTGAATTTAAAATGATGGTATTGGCAGATGCATTGTATGTTTTAGGTTTTTCGGTAGCTACCAGTTTACCCTGCATATCGTAAACGTTTACCGCAACCTGCTGGGCAGTGGCAAGGTTAAGCTGTAATTTTAATGCTCCGCTGAACGGATTGGCGAAAGAAATATCTGTAATGGCCGCATTTGATTTAACAGTAATCGTTCTGGAATAAGTAGTGGTTCCATCACCATCTACCTGCTTTAAACGGTATTGTACGGTAGGGGAAAGGTTGAAAACATTCCTGTCTGTAACAGCATAGGACTGGTCTTTTAAACTATTGAGTGCATTAAGGGTAGCAACCGTTTTAAAATTGCCATTATTATCTGCACGCTGTATTTCGTATTGCTTCATGTTTAGTTCGCCGCTTATTTTCCAGCTGAGGGTTACATCGCTGTTTTTGCGCTCAGCATTGAAGGAGAGGAGTTTAACAGGTAAAGCAGAACAGCCAGATGCACTCGTACTTACGTAAGGTTGAATTACAAGTGAAATATCTATGCCCCATGAACTTGGAAAATCATTCCAGGAATCATCGCTCCATTTCTCCCATGCATTACCCGGAGGCGCATCATTGTCAGTATTTGACACAACGCTTATCGAATCTTTTGTTCCCGTGCCTGCTGTTGACCACATGAAATTCGACACGTCAACTGAAACATAAAATTTCTTTGATGCCGGCAAGGCAATTACAGCCGGGAATGTTATGTCAGTGGTGTTGCCGGCATCTACGTCGACCTTTATTTGTGACAATGGTATGGATACCGATGTTCCTAACTGAGTTCCAGGACCGCCGGCCCCATCAGCGTAAACCTTGAAGGAAACTGTTTTTGTAAGGTTCGCAGATTTGTTACTATTAGCGTAGGCAAAATAAAAACTGGCACCTGAAATATAAGCATATGAAGTGGCAGATAAATCGAAGTACATTGCTTTTTCCTTATCTCCATATTTATTCACGCCAACAAGGTTTCCACCGTTTCCAGACACCCCATAATTAACTAAATTCCAACCTACGGGTATTGGGTTGTTGATAGTATCACAATCACTGGTACCCGGGGTAAAGGAATTGGTTCCTGCAGATTTTTTCGGGAATGTTTTCCCTGAATTAACTGCTGTCCGCTGCGCTTGTGTTGGAACAACACAAAACGAACAAATAACAACGGCAATAAATGCTAAGTAAATTTTTTTCATAAATAATTATTTGCCGTAAGATAATAAACTATTTTACTTTGGCAATAAGAAGCGATTATTTTTTTTATAAATGGCTTTTTTTGGTTCTTACGTCTGCATTTGCAGGTAAAGCAAGGATTTTTTTCTTACCATTTTTTTTAATATTACCAACCTATTTTTGCCGCAATAAAAAAACGATGCGTAATTACCTTTTACTATTAATCGCCACTTGTTTCTTTTGGTCGTGCAAAAACGATGAAAAAGATTCAGGCAATGTTGATGCAGGCAATGCTGCCCCTCCGGTTATTTCGTATAATGTGGTAAAGGTTTACCCGCACGATACCGGTTCGTATACCGAAGGCTTAGTTTGGCAAAACAATAGGCTTTATGAGAGTACCGGTAATAAAGGTAAAAGCAAACTGCGCCAGCTAAATTTAGAAACAGGTAAATCGATAAAAGACGTAAACCTTTCCAATGATTTTTTTGGCGAGGGCATTGCTATTATTAACAACAAAATTTACCAGCTTACCTGGCAGGAGCATAAGGTATTTGTTTACGATGCAACCACTTTTCAAAAAATAAAAGAAATGGCCTGGCCATTTGATGGGTGGGGAATGACACAGAATGGCAAAGAGCTTATAATAGGCACGGGCGGCAGCGTACTTTATTTTGTAAACCCGGAAGATTTTAAAATTATCCGCACCATAAGTGTAACAGACAATTATGGGCCGAAGGGACTTATTAATGAACTGGAGTTTGTAAACGGAGCCATTTATGCAAATGTTTATGGCGAACCTGTAATACTGAAAATAAATGCCGAAACAGGCAAAGTGACCGGTAAAATGGATCTGGCCGGCATTATGAATAAAAGCGGTATGCCTTTCGATGCGGCCGCTTTTGAAAACGATGCTGATTATGTGCTAAATGGCATTGCTTACGACGCAGCTAAAAATAGTTTTTATGTTACCGGTAAATGGTGGCCTGCCCTTTTCGAAATAAAACTGAACTAACAGCTAAGCAAAAAAATAAATACACAATGCGCGGAAACTTTGTTGTATAGCTGCCAATTTATTTTAAAGTCTGCCGCTGGTGTTCAACAGCGAACAAAGCCCTGAAGAGTGCGACGCAACTGGGTTTAATAGTAGCAATGCAGTTTGGCCCAAAAAATTAAAAACCCCTTCTTTCCCTAACAAAAAAAATAAAAACATGCAGATCATTCCACTTTCAGAAGGCGTTTTTACTATAGATAAAACAAAAATATTTGTACCCTTTAATACTGCTACTGATGATTTGCAGCAGCGCCCAACAGGCAGTCTTTTGGTAGAAGTGCAGCCCTTTGTAATTAAAACAGAAAAAGATATTTTGCTGCTCGATGCAGGCCTTGGTTTTACCCGCAATGGCGGGCTGCAGCTGCATAATAATCTTAAAGCGAATGGCATACAGCCGGCACAAATAACAAAAGTACTGCTCACCCATTTGCATAAAGACCATGCCGGCGGCATAAGCATGAAAGACAGGCTGGGCAATTATCGGCTTGCTCTTCCCAATGCTGTTTACTATGTTCAGCAAAAAGAACTGGACTTTGCAATGGATACAGGTTTCCCATCATTTATGAGCGAAGAAATTTCTGTACTTCAAAACAACGCGCAGGTAATTTTACTTAGTGGCGATGGCGTTATTGATGGCTATATTTATTATCATATAACCGGCGCCCACAGCCCATATCATCAGGTTTACTGGATTAAGGAAAACAGCGAAACAATTTTCTTTGGCGGCGACGATGCCCCGCAGTTACAGCAAATGAAAAACAGGTTTGTAGCCAAGTACGATTTTGATGGAAAAAAATGTATGGAGCTACGTAAACTTTGGTGGCAGCTGGGCAGGGAAGAGGGCTGGACTTTTCTTTTTTACCACGATGTAAAAACACCCACTTATACTTTTATAGAATAATACATTTATGAGCCGGGCAATTGTATTTCATGTTGGTCCCGGTTGCGTCGCACTCTTGTACTCACAATACATTAAGCAGCTTTTACCCGGGCAAACACATGGGCCAACCATTTGATTGTGTTCGCCCGTTTCTGCATAATCTTCATTTTTCACGGCAGGTAAATATCAAAATCACATTCTCAAATTTATTCTTTTGCAACAATTGAAATAAAAAATGAGATAGTTACCAGCAGCATATTTTCTATTTATTCTCCCCCGTATTTTAGTAACCATACAGCAATCATCTCTTTACGGCTTACCGTTATTACAGGCAACTCTAAGCTGGCTCTTTTCAGAAAACAGCAAAGGATTTTTAAATTGTTCACTTATTGCTATTGACTGTTATTAATCAGTTTTACAAAGGGTTGTATTGACGATTGTATTAGATTCTAAAATCTATTTATCCCTGTAACTGCCTTAAAAATAAACATACCGGTTTTATCCAAACGCAAAAAAAACAATTCGGGTTATTTTTTTTTAAAAAGAGAAAATACTGCAGATGGTGAGACATGATTTCTATCATTTTTAAAATTGATTCAGATCACAATTTAGAAAACTTATGCAGGTTAGCTTGCATATGAATATTCAAAAAAGACAATTATTTATTCTTCAATTAAATACAATTTTATGAAACTGTTTAAAACAAAATTATTCTGGGTAGCAGCAACCCTTGTTTTATTACTGGGTTATGTAGTTAGCTGTACAAAAGATAACCAGATAATAGATCCTGGACAGACAACTGATGCTGGTACTGACCTAGTGTCAATGAATATTTCAACGGCTCCCACGCTTGATGGCATTGTTGATGCCTCTTGGGGAAACGCTCAGAAATTAACAGCAACCGTAACCGTGCCTGATCCCGGCAATGATTATTTTAAAGGATACGAAGGGAACAGCTATACTGTATCATTAAGGTCTATGTATGATGCTAACAAAATTTATTTTTTAGCTGAATGGAATGATGCCACTTTAAGCTTAAACAGAGATCCATGGTACTTTGACCCCACTACAAAAACGTGGAAGGAAGAAAGTAGAAAGCCAACTTTTGATGCCGAAGGCAACAAAACCAGGGACGCATTCTACGAAGATAAATTTGCAATGCTGTGGAATGTTAATAATTCAGTTACTGAGTTTAACACTGCCGGATGTTATGCAACATGCCATACCTCATTAGATCCATTAACGCACGCTGGGGCCACCGGCAGACACTTTACCGGAAGCGGCACAGAGTTTATCGATATGTGGCATTGGAAGTCTGTAAGAACGGGATTTCCAAGCAATCAGTTTGATGATCAGCTGCAAAACAACACTGAATTTGACCCTGCAGATGGTGGAAGACATGGTGACCCTAAAATATCAGGCGGATATGCAGATAATGTACAAACACTCACAGTAACAGGTGGAACGCTTGGGCAAACAATGAGTGTTCCTAAATACTTTGTACCGGGCAGTACCAATTACTATTGGGTTTTAAAAAGTGATGAAACTGCGGGTGTTGCAAAATTAATCACAGGTGTTGATGTAAACGGTGTTCTTACCTACGATGGTGGAACAATTGACCCCAACACTGATGTTGAGTTTCAGCGCAAAGGAGAAACAACAGGTTCTAAATGCATGCCGAGTGTTTGCGATGTTGCTCCGTTTGTTGGCGACCGGGGAGATCTTGATGCAAAAGCTGTTTATACCGGAAACGGATGGATTCTTGAATTTAGCCGCAGTTTGCTAACACCAAGTGGTGGTGCCGGTAATTCTGATGTTCAGTTCGATGTTACCAGCGATTATGTATTTGGTATAGCTGTATTTGAAAATGCTGCCATCGCTCATGCAATCAATTCAAAATTCACCTTGAAGTTTCAAAAATAGAAATTCCCAAATTGCTAAATTTTAAAACCATAAAATTATGTTACGCACAAAAAAAGTAACGGGAATTATGATGATGGGAGTTGCGGTAGTCTTACTTGCAGGCTGTTATAAAAACGTAACGGTTATTCAAAACGGGCCCGAAATAACAACACCGGTAAGCTTTAGTAAAGATATTATCCCTATATACAACAAGAGTTGTAACATGAGCGGATGCCATAATACCGGTGGGCAAAAACCGGACTTAACTATCGGTAATGCATACCGTACCATCAATGAAGAAGATCTTATTGATGTGGCAAACCCCGAAGGCAGCGAAATGATGGGATGGCTAACCGGTACGATTAAACCAGCTATGCCGCTAGGGACCACTGCAAATCCCTCAAATATTAATGCACTTACACTTGCATGGATAAAACAAGGTGCTAAAAACAATTAAAAGAAGCAACATGAAAAATTATAAAAAATATCTGTCATTGGTTCCTGCAATTTTTTTGCTGCTAATGCTTACAGCCGGTAATTTGATTGCACAGGATTCAGCAGCAACGGCTGCTGTAAAAAAGGTAAAACCTGTGAAAAACACTTTTGCAAGTGTTTGGTTAATTGATAATCAAACGGTGATGGTGCCCATGAAAGGAACATTGGAATTCGATATGCAGCACAGGTTTGGAACAGTTAATAATGGGTCTAAAGACCTGTTTGGTATTTTTGCTCCTGCTAACATCAGGCTTGGGATGAATTATGCACCAATAAAAAATTTATTTGTGGGTGCAGGCTTAACTAAAGAAAGGATGCAGGTAGACCTGAATGCCAAATATGCTTTGCTGTACCAAACCCCCGGTAAAATCCCGGTTAGTGTAACTTACTTTGGAAACGTAGTAATTGATACGAGGGATGGAAGCAATTTTCGAAACGATGTTGACCGCTTTTCTTATTTCAACCAGTTAATAATTGCCAGGAAAATAACTGATAAATTTTCCGCACAGTTAGCCCCCAGTTTCTCCTGGTTCAATAACATAGAAGGATACATTGACAGTAAGGGAGAAATTCAGAAAAAAATGGAAAACGGCCATTTTGCTGTATCGGTATCCGGCAGGTATAAAATATCTGAAAAATCTGCTCTTATCGCAGGCTACGACCAGCCGCTCACGCAACATCCAACAAACAATCCTCACCCAAATATTTGCTTTGGTCTCGAAACAGTAACCAGCTCTCACGCTTTTCAAGTATTTGCCGGTAATTATTGGGGTATTGTACCACAAAGCAACAATATGTTTAACCAGAACGATTTTACAAAAGGCCAGTTTTTAATTGGCTTTAATATCACCAAGCTTTGGAATTTTTAAAAGCACTGAACAGCAATATATTTTGAACATTTATTTATCTACTTAACAAGAAAAAATCGCATTATGAAGACTAAATTATTTCTCGTTTTTTCTGTAATTGCCATTAGTATTACGGGAGCAGGGTTTAAATTTTTTCAGCAAAGTAAGCCTTGGCCCGTGCCTGATAAAAATGCAAAGATGGTCAACCCAGTTGCATCGAATGTAACATCTATTGCAGCAGGAAAAGCCTTGTGGAGCAAGCATTGCCAGAGCTGCCATGGCAAAACCGGCATGGGCGATGGTACAAAATCTGCCGAGTTAAAAACACAGCCTGAAGATATGACAAAGGCGGTTGTTCAGAATCAATCCGATGGTGCACTTTTTTATAAAACATCCGAAGGCAGAGACGATATGCCAAGCTTCAAAAAGAAGATTCCTGATCAGGAAGATATCTGGAGTATTATTGATTACATCAGAACATTTAAAAAATAACCGCTCTTATATTTTGTACCAGGCACAAGTACTGCTATGAAGCTTTACTTGCGTCGCACTCTTATACTACAGTAAGAATGGCAACAAGGAAAAGAGGCAATAAGCAAGGAGGCAACGTCTAAAGCGTTTTTATTGTTCATTAAAGTTCCGAACGTACAAGTGAGTGACACAACAGGCGATGCCATTTGTTCAACTGCCTTGCTCCAAATTATTTCTCTGCATAATAACAATAACCTTACAGCCGGCTCAATGCAGGGCCGGTTTTTTAGTGTTATTTCCTATTTAGTTTCATTCACTCAACAAGAAAAAAATAACGGCAAAATTTATGAAAGAAGAAAATAAAATATCATCAAGAAAGAAGTTCGTTTTAGGTGGCATTGCCATGTTTGCTTCTTTGGCCGCTTTTAAATTCTGGTTGCCAAAAGAAGATAAAAAGAAAGACACGGTAAAGATGCTTACGCAGGATGGCAGGCTGGTAGAAATTGACAAAGCACTGCTTACTTCTAAAAGCAAAAAGATTACAGATGAAGATCTTAAAACCTGGGTGAAAAAATAATTTATTGCCCTTACAAACAAACCAGCAATGAAAAATAATGATACTTCGCGGAGAGATTTTTTAGCCACAGCCTTACTGGCAGGTGTTGCTGCAGGATGCTCTTCCAACAACCCTTTTGGCCCCGGCGATGCTGCGGTAAAAGCTTCAGGCGAAATGGTAAAACTGTTATCAGTAGATGGTGAAGTGATTGAAGTGGATAAAGCATTTTTAAAACCAGTTCCTGATATGCCTGCAGTAACCAACAGCGAAGAAAGGGTTGGTATTGCAGGCAAAAAATTTGTAATGGTAATTGATCTTGCACGATGCAAAAATGTAGGAGCCTGTAAAGCTGCCTGCAATCATGCGCATCATTTAAACCCCGGACAAAACTGGATAAAAATACATGCCATGCAGGAAGCAGAGCATACGGCACCTTACTGGGAGCCAACCACCTGCATGCATTGCGATGAACCTCCCTGTGTAAAAGTTTGCCCTGTAGATGCCACATTTAAACGGGAAGACGGGATTGTGCTAATTGATGCCGACCGCTGTGTAGGCTGCCGCTTTTGTATGGCTGCCTGCCCCTATTCAACAAGAGTTTTTAATTGGGATGAACCCATTCTGGAAAAGGAAATTGCTGCACAACATTATTCCTGCGAAACCAGTATGCCGCAAAAAATAGGCACGGTAAGCAAATGCGATTTTTGTCCGGATATGGCGAGGATGGGTGAGTTGCCACACTGTGTGTCTGCATGCCCTAATGGTGTGTTTTTCTTTGGTGATATGAATGAAGATTCAGTAACCAACGGAGCAGAAACATTCCGCTTTAGTGAGCTGGTAAAAGATAAAGCCGGTTACCGTTTAATGGAAGATCTTGGTACCAAGCCAAGGGTTTATTACCTGCCTCCGGTAAACCGCAATTTCCCTTTTGAATCAGGGTTGAAAAAAGACGATGACGAAAAAAATACTTCTAAATAATTCAATGTGAAAAATTTAACTCCCTTAACAGCCGAAATAATTACCAGCGATCTTATGCCGCAAAAGTTTGGTAAGCGCGGAATGATATGGACAGGAATCTTGTTTGCATTTTGTGCAGTGGGTGCTTATGCCTATTTTCTTCAATTGAAAGATGGATTGGGTGTTACTGCCATGAGAGATTATGTTTCGTGGGGCATATACATTTCAAACTTTGTATTCTTTGTAGCAATAAGTTTGGTGGGTTCCTTAATTACAGCAGTCTTCAGGCTGATGAATGTAAAGTGGAGCACGCCACTTACGAGGATCGCAGAGATCATTGCAGTATCATCAATTGTATTTGCAGCACTTATTATTGTTGTTGATATGGGGCGGCCCGAAAGACTGTTCAATCTATTTATGTATGGCCGGCTTCAATCTCCCATTATGTGGGATGTGATCGTAATAACCACTTATCTTTTTATCAGCCTTTTATTGTTGTTTTTTCCTCTATTGCCCGACCTTAAAATCCTCATCGGCAGGAAAGATCTAAGGATAAAAAGCTTTAATAAATTTTACAGTTTCCTGGGTTCTTTCTGGAAAGGAACCAGGCTGCAGGAAAAACTAAATAAACGTGCAGTGAATATTCTGTGCGTGATTATTATTCCCGTTGCTTTTTGTATACACACTGTTACATCCTGGTTGTTTGCCACTACTTACAGGCCAGGCTGGGACAGTACCAATTTTGGTGCATATTTTATATCAGGTGCTTTTTTAGTTGGGGCCGGAGCAGTATTGGTAGCCATGTATGTGTTTAGAAAGGCGTATGCTTTGGAAAGGTATATAACCGAAAAACATTTTGATAACATGAGCCGTATTGTTGTGTTGCTGGCGTTTCTTTATTTATATTTCAATGTAAATGAGTATTTAATTCCTGCATTTAAAATGAAGAATTCTGAGGAAGCACATCTTACTACTTTATTCGCCGGAGCATATGCACCGCTCTTCTGGTTTGCGATTTTTTCGGGAATGCTTGTACCTATTTTTATCCTCATATTTAAAAGAGGCAGAAAACCGTTGCCGGCGTTTATTGCAGGCATATTGGTAGTAGTAGGTGCATGGTTCAAAAGGTATCTTATTGTAACACCAACCTTATTGCACCCGTTTTTACCGATGACTGATGTACCTGAAAGTTTCAGGCATTATTTTCCCAGCTGGCAGGAGTGGGCCATAGCATTGGGTTCGTTAGCCGGCGCTTTACTCATCATTACCTTTTTTGCAAGGGTATTCCCCATAATACCTATACAGGAAACCATAAACGAACAACATGAAACAGCTTAAAAATAAACTGCGTACTATTATTTTATTTTTCATTTTAATATTGGGAATAAAAGCAATTTCATTTGCACAGGATTCTGCTGCATCCCCTGTTTTAATGGATTTAAAATACTACGTTTCAGACCAGGGCATTCCTTACCTGATGGTAAAAACGAAAACAAAAAAAGACAGAAAATTCCTTCCTGTAAAAGATATACCGGTAACTGTTTATCTTAATGATCGCTCAGATAATTCAAAGCTTGGAAAAATTGTTACCAATGATAAGGGCGAAGGCAAGATAACTATTCCTGCTTCTTTTAAATCTGTTTGGGATTCTTCAACTGCCTTTACATTTATGGCAGCTTCTGATGCTGTTGGTAAAACAGAAGCGTTAAGTGCTGAGCTTACTATTAAAAAAGCGAAGCTCGTTTTGGATACATTGAATGAAGATGGTGTTAGAAGCATCAGGGTAACTGCATTGGAAAGAAATGGGAGCGACTGGAAACCTGTTAAAGATGTAGAAGTAAAGATCATAGTAAAAAGATTATTGGGTGATTTACCCATAAGCGATGTTGAATCTTATACTACAGACTCCACAGGCCAGGTGGTTGCAGAGTTCAAAAGAGACACTTTACCGGGCGACATAAAAGGCAATTTAATTTTGCTCGCAAAAACTGAAGATAACGATACCTACGGCAACCTCCTTGTTGAAAAAACATACAAATGGGGCATTCCCCTAAAGGATAACAATGACGCATACAACAGCCGCTCACTCTGGGGTACGCGCTACAAAACACCCCTGTGGCTACTCGGAATTGCTTACTCAATTATCATCGGTGTTTGGGGTGTAATTATTTTTCTTGTTATGCAAATAGTAAGAATGAGGAAGCTGGGTTTAGAACATGCCAACTAATAAGGGCGTTGATAAACGGCTCTATTTTCATTTATTCTCAAGCATAGTTAATACAACGATTCAACTCTATAAATTGCGCAATCAGGTTTTTATTTTACGAAGAATATCAAATTATATATCTTTCGAAAAAATAAACGATGAAAAAAATTCTGATCTTAACCCTGTTAATTACGTCAGGCTTTTATGGCTTTTCG
>JBBRDW010000072.1:0-23801 GCA_038203525.1 Chitinophagales bacterium
TGGGCTTTTCTTGGCGATGTAGGAAACCTGGTTATGAAAAAACAACCCAATTTTGATCCCCGTAATTTTGGTTTTCAAAAATTAACACCTTTTATTTCATCGCTTCATCAGTTTGAAATTGATAAACGTGAAACAGATAAAGCTGGGATTAAATTAGTGTACATCAGGAACAAAGAATAACCGCGCAGATGCAGCTTTATGTTTCAAGCTGTTGTCGAAAATGGAATAATAATTTTTATGAAAAAGCTTGCAATAATTTCCTTTTTAGTGCTATCCGTTTCCGCTGTTAAAGCACAGAATAAAACAATCACATTTCGTGCAGGCGCGGGTTATCTTTCCGATACCCATGCAGCAGAAGTACTTGCAAACAGTGCAGGTACTGTATTGGTAAGTTTTTTTGTAAATCACGATTTCAAGATTGTAACAAGCGGTGTTTATTCAATGGATGCATTAGTAAATTTAAAAGATAAACGCCATCAAATTGGTTTATCCATTGCTTCGGAGAAAATAAATATCACCGAATACAATAATGACAAATCCACCAATTTCAACCACGATGTTTTTTCAATAATGCCAGAGTATCATTACAACTATTTAATAAAGCCAAAGAGTAATTTTTATTCCGGTGCTGCAATGGGTATAAAACTCGCTAAATATTCCGGCGAAACAGACAATAAAAATACTACTGTTTTTGCCTACCATTTTACTCTGCTTGGATTTACTTATGGCAATACGGTTGCCTGCTTTGGTGAATTGGGTTTTGGCTCCAAAGGGTTACTTCGCGCAGGTGTAGCTTTTTCTTTTTAACTACTTTAATTTTTATCAATTTACTCTTCATGTTCTCTGTAATTTGCAGGCATGAGCAAGTATGATATTTTAATAATTGGTGCCGGCCCTATTGGTCTGGCATGTGGCATTGCAGCAAAAAAGGCAGGACTTAATTATATTATTGTCGAGAAAGGCTGCCTGGTTAACAGTCTTTATAATTATCCGGTAAACATGACTTTCTTTTCTACCGCAGAGAGACTGGAGATTGGCAGCGTGCCGTTCATGACATTGCACCCCAAACCAAAAAGACAGGAAGCTGTTGAATATTACCGGCGTGTTGCAGAAATGCATCAACTTAATATTCATCTCTTCGAAGAAGTAAATGAAGTAGAGAGACAGTCTGATAATTCTTTCAATGTCAGCACTTCAAAACAAACTTATCATTGCAATAATATTATCATTTCTACAGGATTTTACGATATACCCAACCTAATGAATGTGCCGGGTGAATCGCTGCCAAAAGTGCATCATTATTATAAAGACCCGCATTTCTATGCATTTCAAAAAGTGCTGGTGGTTGGTGCGCAAAATTCTGCCATCGATGCTGCGCTCGAAACATGGCGCAAAGGTGCGGAAGTTACCATGGTTATTAAAGACTCGCAAGTGGGAGAAAGAGTAAAATATTGGGTACGCCCCGATATCATCAACCGCATAGAAGAAGGCAGTATAAAAGCTTACTACAACTCAACGCTGGCGGGCATCAGCGCTAATGAAGTTGTTATTAGTACTCCTGATGGAATTGTTACAATTGCCAATGACTTTGTAATAGCAATGACTGGTTACAAACCCAATTTTGATCTGCTGAAAAAGTTTGGTGTTCACTTAAGCAATGATGATAACCTGCATCCTGAATACAATCCCGAAACCATGCTCACCAATGAGCCGGGAATTTATTTAGCAGGCGTAGTTTGTGGTGGTATGGATACGCACAAATGGTTCATCGAAAATTCAAGGGAACATGCAGATAAAATTATAAAGCATATCACATCCTGTTAGAAGAAATTTTATGAGCCGGGCTGTTGAACATGAATGAATCTTCGTTGCGTCGCACACTTGTACAGCATATCATTTGGCATCTTTCAACAGCCCTGTTTAACTTCTCAACAAATCAACTATTCAACTGCTCACTTCATTGCTTCACCAATTACATGCCCCACACAGCCACTGGGCATTTGTATATGCAGCAAGGCAGCAACAGTTGATGCAATATCCGTCATATAGGTTTCGCGGGTGGTAGCGCCATGCTTAATGCCCCAGCCATACCAAAGCAATGGAATATGCGAATCGTAAGGGTTCCAAAGCCCATGCGATGTACCATTGCCGTTACCTTCCACATAGCCAGATTTTAATACAAACTGTATGTCGCCACAACGCGGTGCGTAGAAGCCATTCTGCATCATTTGTTTTTGTGTAGCTGTAATAGGTGCGTTCATCAGGTCGCTTGTTTTAAAAGCCTGCATTATTTCTTTCTGCTGCGTAAGGTAATTGATTACCCAGCCGTAAATTTTTTCTTTATCAAGTTTCATTGAATCAATGATCCTGTTATCAAATACAACCTGGTAATTGAATGTGCCGGTTATTAGTTTATTGCTTCCAAAGATTGGCTGTAGTGCGGTATTCATGTAGTTCACCATTTTGCCATCATCAAAAGCACCACCAGGCAATTTGTTTTCTTTAGAAAAATTTGGAACATGCGCCACGCCATGATCTGCGGTTAAGAAAACCGTGTATTGCCCTTTACCAACTGAGGCATCAAGAAACGCAAAGAACTTGCCGAGCGTTTCGTCAAGCCGGGCAAAATTATCCACCTGCTCCCACGAATTTGGTCCGAACGAATGCCCAATATAATCTGGAGATGAAAAGCTTACCGCTAAAAAATCTGTGACAGTATTTTTACCGAGGTTTTCTGCTTTCACGGTAGCTTCTGCCATTGCTTCGGTTAAAGAATTTCCGTAAGGTGTAGATGCGATCTTGCCATAGTCCTTACCAATAAAACCGGAAAGATCGTAGGGGAAAACAGATTTATCTTTTCCAAGCGGTTTGTTTTCATAAGCCTTATCATCAGCCGTTGCGTAATTGGGATAAACCTCTTTTGGCAGGTAGATATTCCAGTTAAGTGCGTAAAAAGAATCCACAACTTTTCTTGCATTAAAAGCCTGTACCCATGGGGGTAAAGTATTCATATAATAGGTGCTTGTGATAAAATCTCCGGTTTTATAATCGTACCAGTAAGCAGAAGTAGCAGAATGACCAGCCGGTAAAATAGCACCACGGTCTTTTATGGCGATGCCAATTACTTTACTTTTAAAATTTGTAGCAAGCATTAGTTCGTCGCCGATTGTTGTGGTAAACATATTGCGCGGACTCATTTTTCCGGCAGTTGTATTACTGCCAACTGATTGTACGCTGTCATCATCGGTACAATAAACAACTTTATGCTGAAGATTATCGTACCAGTTATTGCCAACAATACCATGAATGGCAGGTACTGAACCTGTGTAAATGCAGGTGTGCCCCGCCGCTGTTACCGTTGGCGTGTAAGGAATAAAAGTATTTTCGCAGGTAAAGCCCTGGCCAAGTAATCTTTTGAAACCGCCATTAGGCTTATAAATATCGTAATACCGGTACAGGTAATCCCACCGCATTTGGTCTATTACAATGCCCACTACCAACTTGGGACGTGCTACAGCAGAAGGTGTTGGGGCAGTTTTCTGACTGAATAAATTACCGGCCAGCATTATAATAATCAATAACAGTATGAATGGTTTCATATATGATAAATTGTGTGGCAAATGTAATGTTTGAAGGGAAGTAATTTCCGTTAACAAAGGATGAAGGAAAAAAACGTGCATAAAAACCATTTGCCTCATTGCAGGAATGGGCTATTTTTGCGGCATTAAAAACTAATTGTTGAAAAGGATTGCGGAAGCTGGTATTGTCTGGAATGCCCAGTTACAGGAGAACGTACAAGCGTGCGACGCAAGAGAAGCTTCATAGATATTCAGCTGTTTGGACCAAAAAATAAATATAAAATCTGAAATAGTATGGCAGATATTTTTGAAAGATTAATCAAGAACTACGGGCCCATAGGCCAGCACAGGGAGAGGGCGCATGGGTATTTCGCGTTTCCTAAATTAGAAGGGGAAATTGGCAGCCGTATGAATTTTCGCGGCAAAGAAGTAATTGTGTGGAGCCTGAACAATTACCTTGGCCTGGCCAACCACCCCGAAGTGCGTAAAATGGATGCAGACGCATCAAAAGAGTTTGGGCTTGCATCGCCAATGGGTGCACGTATGATGAGTGGCAACACCAACCATCACGAACAGCTTGAAAAAGAACTTGCCGAGTTTGAAAAGAAAGAAGATGTAATACTGCTGAACTTCGGCTATCAGGGCATCATGAGTACGATTGATGCGCTTTGCGGCCGTCACGATATAATAGTGTACGACGCCGAAAGTCATGCCTGTATTATAGACGGCTTGCGCCTTCATCCTGGCCACCGTTACGTATTTAAACACAACGACCTGGAAGATTTTGAAAAGCAGATGGAACGCTCCACCACTTTAATAGAAAAGCAGGGTAGAGGCGGCATATTGGTAATTACCGAAGGTGTATTTGGCATGGCCGGCGACCAGGGAAAACTGAAAGAGATTTGCGCCCTCAAATCTAAATATGATTTCCGTTTACTGGTTGATGATGCGCATGGTTTTGGCACACTTGGCGCAACCGGCGCAGGAGCAGGAGAGGAGCAGGGTTGCCAGGATGATATTGATTTGTACTTCTCCACTTTTGCAAAGAGCATGGCATCCATCGGTGCGTTCCTTGCCGGACCAAGAACCATAATTGATTATATCCGTTACAATATCCGCTCACAGATATTCGCCAAGAGTTTACCGATGCCGATTGTGTTTGGCAATCTTAAACGTTTGGACATGCTGCGCACGATGCCCGAACTAAAAGAGCAGCTCTGGAGCAATGCCATGAAACTGCAGAAAGGTTTAAAAGAGCGTGGTTTTGATATTGGCAATACCGATTCTGTTGTTACACCCATTTATATGAAAGGCGGCGTAGAAGAAGCCACCGCAATGGTTATGGACCTTCGGGAAAACTATGGTATTTTTTGCTCCATTGTAGTATATCCCGTTATTCCAAAGGGGCATATTATCTACCGCTTAATACCAACCGCGGCACATACCGATGAAGACATTGAACGCACATTAACCGCATTTAGCGAAACCAAAGCTAAGCTGGATGAGGGTACATACAAAGTAGCCGTTATACCAGATATGGCCGATGCAAGATAAGATTACAAAGCATTCATAAAAAGCCTTCTTCCATTGGAGAAGGCTTTGTTATTTGAGTATTTTTTTGAGCCAGGCATTAGAACAGGTATGAAGCTTTACTTGCGTCGCACTCTTGTACGTTCAGAATTTAATTGAACAGGAAAACCACTAAAGCACAAAAGCGCAAAGAATCATGAAAGGGTTTGGCAACTCCGTACCCCTGTTTTTTTGAGGTTCAAAAACTTCCCATGGCCGTATCTGCATATAGTTCATGTGAGTTGGTAGTGCAGTTTTCTATCCGGCATTGGGCAGCAGGCCAATAATTAGCAGCATTAAAAAGGAAGGCCAATACCCAACTGTATAGCATAATTATTTCTTGGTGCAGGTGGGTTTTCTAGTGTACTGTATTCATAGTTCTTCCAGGTAAAATCAGATAGACTTAGCCAGCCGTTGTTCGCGTATCGTGCGGGGTCTTTTAATTTAATACCAATATCAACCCTTATCAAAAAATAATTAAAGTCGAACCTTATACCGGTACCCACGCCTATGGCAATATCTTTTCCGTGGCGGTTGAAGGAGAACTTACTCAAGCCGTTAGGATTGCTGCTAAGGTTCCAGATATTGCCAACATCAGTAAACAAGGCGCCATCAATTTTTACAGCGCTAAAGGTTGCCATGTTATAACGATATTCTGCATTCACTTCCAGTTGCAGATCGCCATACCTGTCGCGATACACTGATCCGGTATCGCTGAAAACAGAGGAGCCCAGGCCAAGTAAACGGAGTCCCCAGGCTCGCATACTGTTTGGGCCACCACCTACAAACTGTTTAAAGAAGGGAAGTGTTTGGCCAAATCTTTCGCTTTTGCCATAATTATAACCTATACCTCCAAAGGCCCGCATTGCTAAAGAAGTTTTTCTCAATGTAACAAGCTTTTTAAATTCTGCTTCCAGTTTTACATATTGATAAATATTGTTTTGAAGGCCTTTTATGCGGCCCAGGAAAAAGCCCGCTTCTTCTCCAGATAACCTTATAAAATTGGCAGTGTTTTTATTTTTACCGGGATAGGTATACAGAACACTTAGCTGCTGGCTGATGATTGATCCTGTATTAAAAGCAGTTCTTAAATACGGGTTGCTGGCAAAAGCCTCTTCCAGCAGTGGAAGTGTATCTAAAGAATATAATTCCACATTAAGTGGTTTATATTGCCAGATAACTTTTTTCTTTCTCCATTCGTAACCCCAGCCCCCTATAAAAGAACGCAGCCTGAAAAAATCTTTTCTTTCAGAATAGGCCGCACTTAAACTTAGTAAAGTTCGTTCGCCGTCGAGCTTATTTGAATTTCCAATAAGTTTTTTCTTTACCAGGTTGGGTATAATAAGTCGCGGAAAACTGTACGAGTGGGTTAAAGAGATTTGGGTTGTCTGCAGCAGGGATTTATTTTGTTCAAAGCTAAATTCGATACCGTTACTAAGTGTCGTGGAGGATTGAATAGCTCGATGCCAAACATTGCGATTTATGTAAGAAGTATTTAGTGCAATGCCAAAAAGGTTTGCAGAGCTTAAAAAATCACCGGAATTTCGGGATGCTTCTACGTTAAACGAGACGGTTTCTTTTTTTGCCGGAGTAAGAAAATAATGAAAGTCTATCGTGTCGCCCCTTAATATGGTTCGGTAGTCAGCCCGCTCCCATGCACCTAAACGGTTAAAGTTATTGAGGGTCTTATAAAAGTTATCTTCCTGGTATAAATCGCCGGTATGCAGGTAGGTATGTTCCCTTAAAGGCTGCATAGTAAAAAGCCCCTTTCGGTAGTAAAGTGTAGTATTGTTTTGCCGTAACTTTTTTAGTAACAGAGTGTCCTTCATCAGGCTGTCCGGAAGATCAAACCGGCCTGTTTCGGGGTAATAAAATATTTTTCCGGTATAGTATTGTTTAAAATAAATGGAGTCCCCTGGTGCCAGCAGAGAATCAGGGTTTTCCCTATTTTTTATGACAATAGTACAAGTAGGATTTTCATTTTGAAGTTGAGCCGCCCTGGCAATATTTTGTGCCTGCTCAAAGGGATCGGTTGTAATCTGCAAAAGGGACGTTTCAACCGTGTCTACCAACGCATACACATTATCCCGTGTAAATAAAAAATAACCGCGCTGACGATATTGCGCCACAACCCGGTCAAGTTCGGAAGCTATTACCTGCCTGGAGTAAGATGTTTTTCCCGGTGTAATAAAGCTGCTTTTTATAATTGAATTAGAAATACTGTCAAGTGCCTTATTGTGCAAATCGTAACCAAAAGAATCTATTATCGTATTTTTGCCGGGGTCGATATTAAAGGTGATAATGGTTCTAATCTGGCCTTCTTTCGAACTATCGAACGTATAGGCTGAATCGAGGTTTAGAAACTTTGCATGATAATACCCCTGGCTGTTAAGATAACCCGTCATAAAAACTTTTGAACGGGCAATATTGGTAGAATCAAAAACGGGAGGCTTTTTTAAAACATAGCGCACAACAAATTGCTGTACTTTGCGGGCATACAAACTATCGTCCCAGTAATTATTAAGCTCGTTGGTTAGCCTTGCTTTAGCATCTTTATCTAGATCTCCGGTAAGGTTTATTTTATTGTCAAATACAAACGGCTTACCCGGCGGTGCTTCTTTTACAATCACCTTACATGAAAAAGAAATACAGCAGATAAAGCTTAATATAACAAGGCTGTAAAATAATTTAGAGAAAAAACCCATAGATATGATCAGTAAGAATGAGGTCAAATATATTCAAAGTTTATACCACAAAAAAACAAGAGATGGGGAAGGCGTGTTTATAGCCGAAGGTGTAAAGCTGGTAGACGAGTTACTCGTTAGCAGTACAACGCTGAAAAAGATATATGCAACAACAGAGTGGGTTGCCGAAAACAAATGCAACCAGCCTGTTACAATTGTACAGGAATATGAACTTGAAAAAATAAGCCAGCTTGTTACCCCTAACCAGGTGCTGGCAATTGCAGAACAAAAAAAAATATTAAATGAACCACAGGACAAAGGCCAGATTACCATTGTAACAGATGGCATTCAGGACCCCGGTAATCTCGGCACAATTATTAGGATTGCAGATTGGTTTGGTATTCGGCAAATCGTTGCAAGTACCGATACTGTTGATGTATATAATTCTAAAACAATCCAGTCTTCTATGGGTAGTATTATTCGTGTTAATATTTGGTATAAGGATATAAAAGAATGGTTTTCAACCTGTAGCGCCCCTATTTATGGCGCGTTTTTAGAAGGGGAACCTATTTCCAAATTGTGGCCCGTTGCAGAAGGTGTGCTGGTAATTGGCAACGAGTCAAAAGGTATAAGAGACCATCTGGTGCCTTTTATCAATCATGCCATTACGATACCCAAAAGGGGAGGAGCGGAATCTTTAAATGCCGCGGTGGCAACGGGTATTATTTTGTCACACCTTATGAAATAGTCTTTGGTGCCAGCTTTTGCTACTTTACTCGTATCCGTTGTGGCACTCACTTGTAGATTGCTAAGAACAGGCAAAGAGGCAACAAGGCAAAGAGGCAATAAGGCAAAGAGGCAACAAGGCAAAGAGGCAACAAGGCAAAAAGGCAATAAGGCAATAGGGCAATAGGTAAAGAGGCAACGAGGTAATAGGCAAAGAGTAGGTTTATTGTTCACCACTCATTGTTCATTAAGGTACCGAAAGCACAAGAGTGCGACCAACCAAAGCTTCATTCTTATTCTGCACCCTGGCTCAAAAAATAGATTGTATTTCTCAAACAATAAATATAAAACCGCGTAAAAACTTATCCTTTTTTTGTTTGTTACTTTTGCGGTCGCAATTTGATTATTGATTTAGCGAATTATCAAATTGCCAAATCTCAAAATCAATAAATCTTAAAATCAACATGCAGATATATTGTAATTCTCTCACCGGCTACAGCAGGTTAAAAACACTTGAAGTAAAGATTGGCGATCTGCTGCTGGGTAATTTTAACCCCATCCGCTTACAAACCATGACCACGACCGATACAATGGATACCATTGCCACGGTAGAACAAAGCATTCGCTGTATTGAAGCCGGCGCCGAACTCGTTCGTATTACAGCACCCAGTAAAAAAGAAGCAGAGAATTTACTCAACATAAAAAATGAATTGCGCAAACGCGGCTATACAACACCGCTTGTGGCCGATATTCATTTTACACCCAATGCAGCAGAGATCGCCGCAAGAATTGTAGAAAAAGTTCGTGTAAACCCCGGCAATTATGTTGACAAGAAAAAGTTTGAACAGATTGAATACACCGATGCGGAATATGCGGAAGAAATAGATCGCATACGGGAACGTTTTACGCCACTGATTACGATATGTAAAGAGTACGGAACGGCCATGCGTATTGGCACTAACCATGGCAGCTTAAGCGACCGCATCATGAGCCGCTATGGCGATACAGCAAACGGTATGGTGGAAAGTGCCATGGAATTTTTGCGTGTTGCAAGAGCAGAAAGCTATCACAACATTGTGCTTAGCATGAAGAGCAGTAACCCTCAGGTAATGGTACAGGCTTACCGCTCGCTTATCCAGCAAATGGATGCAGAATTTGGCGCCTGTTATCCTTTACATTTAGGGGTAACAGAAGCCGGCGATGGAGAAGATGGCCGTGTAAAAAGTGCAGCAGGTATTGGTACTTTACTGGAAGACGGCATTGGTGATACTGTTCGTGTTTCCTTAACCGAAGATCCGGAGTTTGAAATTCCAGTTTGTCGCGATCTGGTTAAACGCTACAGCACCCAGCAATCAGGTATCAGCCGAAAGCAATTTGTTCCGGCTGTTGAAAAAGTTCCGTATTCTCCGTTTGAATATAAGCGCAGAGAAACTTTTGCTGTAGATAATATCGGCGCCAAACAGGTACCCGTTGTAATTGCTGACCTAAGTAAAATAGAAAGTATTACTCCGCAACATTTACAAAGTGTTGGCTACACTTATTCCGAAGCAACGGATAAATGGAATATAAGCGATGGCGCTGCCGATTATATTTTTACCGGGCACCAGCTATTGAATTTCGAATTACCCGGAACTTTAAAAGTTATCGTTTATCCCGCTTCGTGCGCATTGGCAAAAGATCCAACAAAATACTTACCCATATTTGATGGCGGCGGCTTTATGCAGGCTGAATATAAAAGCGATACCCTCAATTTTGTGATGCTCGATTGTTTTAGCGATGAAACTGAAATAAACAATTATACCTGGCTTGATGAGCTGGCAAATGATAAAACGGTAGTACTTTGTTTAAGCAGCACCAATAAAAATGCCATGCCATCCGTGCGCCGCATGTTTATAGAATTGATGAACAGGAATATTCTAAATCCCGTGGTGCTTATTACCGACAGTAACTGGCAAACTGCCGATGAACATCTTATTCATTACGCAACAGAATGTGGTGCTTTATTGTTAGATGGTTTTGGCGATGGCATTTGTTTGGGCATGAATCAGCATGCTTATAATGATTTTAATGAAAAGAATAATGAGCTTGTTGGCAGGCGCTACTCCGCCCCCGTTGGGGGAGGCAGGGAGGGGGCTGAGCAGTTCATCAATTCAACCGCTTTTAATATTCTTCAGGCAACAAGAACCCGCATTTCAAAAACAGAATATATCAGTTGCCCAAGTTGTGGAAGAACCCTCTTTGATCTGCAGGAAACCACTGCAAAAATACGTTCCCGCACCAACCATCTTAAAGGTGTGAAGATCGCCATCATGGGTTGCATTGTAAATGGCCCCGGCGAAATGGCCGATGCAGATTTTGGCTATGTAGGCAGCGGCGTTGGCAAGATCACTTTATACAAAGGCAAAGAAATTGTAAAGCGCAATGTTGACAGCAATATTGCCGTAGACGAACTCATCAATTTGCTTCGTGAAAACGAAGCATGGATAGAGCCGGTTATTTAAGTTGTAAGTTTTAAGTAAGAAAAATTATGAGCCATGCTGAGGTAATACTATGAAACTTTACTTGCGTCGCACACTTGTACGGTTGGATATTCTATTGAGCTTTTATCGAAGCGAAGATTGAAGCGAAGCGTTGGCGGGGACGCCAACAAGAACGAAAAAAAAGACATGATGGAATTAAAGAAAGTATCTTTTCTAACTTCATAAAACCCTCAACGTTTATTTTTAATTTTATTGTGCCAAAGAACTAATTTATCTTCCGAACACCTGTGGTCGCCTGACCAACATCAATTAGCATCGATCTTCGCTGCGATAAAAGCTCAATCATATTACAACAGTACAAGAGTGCGACGCAAGTAAAGCCTGATGTTTATTTTGCTGCCGGGTTCAAAAAAATTATACAAAAACATCCTGCTTTATCGGTGGTATTTCTTTTTAGTATTTCTGAAATAATATTGTTTAGGCGACCAACATCGGCAGAGAATTAGATGACTCATTTTGAAGATATTTAAAAAATAGTATCAATATGTTTTTGTTTATTCTACAATAACTCAATTTTAGTAATGGGGTGAATTTCCCAGCATGTTTTTCGCCAAATACCGCTGCAACTTTTGCAGGTAGTAAAGGCATCTTTTTCATGTATGAAGTCATACAATAAAAAACCTGTAATTCTTACTTTGGCATTTTTTACCAGGCTGTTGGCATAGGCAGGGTGTTTCTTTTTATAAGCTGGTGTAAGCTCTACAACTATACATTCTTTTATTGGCGCATTGGCTTTTGTACCGATGTACATATGTACATCACCATCTTTCTTCTTTTTGGTAGCTTGTTCACAATTGCAGGATTCGCCCTCCTGTTCCTCAAACCTTACCAGTATGCCCTCGGTTACTACATAAGCACCAGTCATATAAATGCCTTTATCACTTCTTTGTACTGATGGCAACAGATTTTTTAACGGAAGCATCTCTGGTTTTCTGCTACTCTTTACAGTTACACTTTGGTTTTTGTTAATATTCAGGTCTTTTTTATCGGGAACAGTAGCATCGCCATAATTAGGGCAGGGTTGAGCTGTGCCAGCAATAATCCCCGATAAAAAAAGCAGGATGATAAGTAAAAATCTCATAATAAAGGTTTAATTAAAATTATTAATAAATAATGTTTCAGAAAAATTATCTACGTATTTAGCTCCAGCTGTGTTTCTAATCTTGATCAGCGTTTCTGAAAGCCGGATATAAAGCTTTGTGTTGGGTGGTTTGTTAAGCTTCATCATACATGGCGAATCTTTTGGCTTGTGTTTTTGCGGTTATGCCATTTTTTTATTTGTCCAAAAAAGAACTAAAAAATACAGTCTAAAAGATAAAAGCTCTCTTTCGGCGGAGAATTCTATTTGGCTTTTGGGGTGCAGAGATAAAAGGGTTTTGCCAATGTTTGTAGCCTAGACAAAATCAAACAGCATCGATCTTCGCTGCGATAAAAGCTCAATTATATTCAAACCGTAGAAGAGTGCGACGCAAGAGAAGCTTCATAGCATTACCGCTGCCCGGCTAAAAAATTCAGTGTCCGATGTTTGTGCCTGATCAACATCAAACAACATTTTTCTTGGCTGCAATAAAAGCTGAATAATATTCCAGCAGTACATTAGAGAGGGCAAATCCACACAATCATAAACTCACGTTGGGAGATTAAATAAAACATTAAAGTTATTTCCGCTGAATGTTTATTTTTTCCAGGTAGCTGAAGACTTAATATTAACTTTAGCTAAAGTTGGTTTTAGAAAGTAATCTGTACCATTGATAATTAAACAAGCTAAAATAAATATCCATCCACAAATCTTTTAATAGTTATGAAGCAAGCCTTGGCATTAATTTTATTGTTTGCATTTTCTTCAGAGATTGATGCTCAAAAGCGGCCTAATATAGTTTTTATTTTAAGTGATGACCATGCTTATCAGGCAATAAGCGCTTATGGCTATGGATTGAATCAAACGCCGAATATAGATAAGCTGGCTGCTGAAGGAATATTGTTCCGGAATGCCTTTGTCAATAATTCGTTATGTGCACCAAGTCGTGCTGCTTTTCTTACGGGAAAGTACAGCCACCTTAACGGCATAGAGGGAAATAGGGACATTCCATTTGATGGCTCGCAGACCACCTTTCCCAAACTTTTACATAATGCAGGTTACCAGACTGCCTTAGTTGGTAAATGGCACCTTATTTCAAACCCAACGGGCTTTGATTACTGGAATATTCTTCCTGGCCAGGGAGACTATTATAATCCAGATTTTATTGATAATGGGGTAAAAGGTACTGTAAATGGATATGTAACAGATTTGATAACTGATTTCGCTTTAAACTGGCTTGATAAGAGAGATACATCACGCCCTTTTTGTTTACTTATGTGGAATAAAGCCCCGCATCGTCAATGGATGCCGCCTCTAAAATACCTGCATCAGTTTGATAGTACTAAATTTCCACTGCCCCAAACATTTTTTGATGACTATTACTCCCGAACGAAAGCGCCGCATGAACAAAAAATGCGCATTGATGAATGGCTATCGCCCAACTATGATCTGAAAGAGAATTTTAAGGTTGAACGCCCATATAAAATGTTAGATGAGCAATGGATATCTATCTATGGTCGCTTAAGTGCTGAAGAAAAAAATAAGTTCGAAGAAGCTTATTCAGCACAAAATAACCTGCTTAAAAACGCTAATTTAAAAGGAGAAGACCTTGCAGTATGGAAATTTGAGCGGTATATAAAAGATTATCTGAGCTGCGTTCAATCCGTTGATGATAATGTGGGGAGGTTGATTGATTATTTGAAACAAAATGGCTTAGACAAAAACACAATTGTTGTCTATTCTTCTGATCAGGGATTTTATTTGGGTGAGCATGGTTGGTTTGATAAACGGTTTATGTATGAAGAATCTTTTAAAACCCCACTTATCATAAGATGGCCCGCAACTATAAAACCAGGGACGATAAATAACAATCTTGTGATGAACCTTGATGTTACAGAAACCTTGCTCGATGCAGCAAAAGTGAAAATACCCGCTGATATGCAAGGGGAAAGTTTATTGCCTTTATTAAGAAAAAAGGATACAGCTAATTGGCGAAAGGCGGTGTATTATCATTATTATGATGAGGGAGACGAGCACAATGTAGCTAAGCATGTGGGCGTAAGAACCGATAGGTATAAACTGATATGGTTTTATGAAAATGATGAATCCGAATTGTTTGATCTGTTAAAAGATAAACAGGAAATGCATAATGTATACAATGACCCGCACTATGATAAAATAAAAAATGAAATGAAATTGAAATTAAGGGAAATGGAAATTAAATATAAAGACGATGAGATGATAGGTAGAGTTATGAAATAAAATGAATGGAAAAATAAAATCTGTTTCTCTGGTGAAGTTGGTGTTCGATCGTTGCTTTTGTTGGGATTGCCGGCAACTATACCCGGAAATAGCTTTTAAATTATTGCTGTAAAAAGGGCAGGAGCTAAGATTAGATTTGCTTTGGCAGTTGGCAGAGATGCCAACTGAAGCATCAAAACTTTTAGTTTATACCTTATGCTAAATGGAAAGAAGCATTTCCATTCTTCGTCAATGTTGGTCGCCTGAACAACATCAAATCGTATCAATCTTCCCTGCGATAAAAGCTTAATTATATTCCAACGGCCCAAGAGTGCGACGCAAGTAAAGTTTAACCTTTATTATAATGCCTGGCTCAAAAAAAATCCTGTTGAGCAAACTGTATGCCCCTTACCCGTACTGCCTTGTATGCCAGGAGAGAAAATCTGCAGGTAGCTGCTTGGCCGGGCAATGTTCGTAATACCAAGAATATAATCAGGCATATTGCGTAAGAAAACCGTGTGTATGTTTTGCCTGCCTGCTGGCTTATGCGTAAAAAGATATTGCTGCAACGGTGCCGAACCATCAACTAATAAAAGAACATGCCTGTGCTTTTTTATGCAATGTTGGTTCCTGCATTGCTGCACCTGATGGCAGTTGGTTAATTGAACCTATTGCTGAAAAAGAAATAGTTATAACAGCCACAATTGATATAAATGAAGTAAGGATAGAACGCCAGAACTTTGACCCTTGATACCGATAAATAGTTGCGAACGTTTTAATAATTTACTACCAATTGGTATGCATCTATTGTTTGTCACAAACCCAACAATGTTAATTGTAAGACCAACAGCATTGGCAAGGAACCAATTTGTGGGATGGTTATGTTTGCGGTTGCGGTTGGTTAATCTGCTTGTTACCGATTTTTTACATCTCCTGATTCAGAAGCGGGATAATCAAGCGATAATTTATGCTTGAGTTCAATAACAGACTTATCTTTTAGTTTTACAATAACATAGATAGTAAAAGTCCCCCATCCGGAAGCGTCTAATTTAAACTGACTTTTTTTGTTTTTAATTGTTCTAACGGGGTTGGGGAAAGTATTGTGCAGATGGTAGGTTACAGAACTTATTTTGTTAAGGTTTTTAGCGTCATCAGATTCAATCCAAACACTCCAATCCCAATAATCATCTCCAACATAAGTATAGGACTGTTTTACAAAATAGCTTTCGCTGTCATCTTTATTTAAGTTAACTTTTGAAAGAAGTAACATGTTTTAATCTTTTTGAAGTTGTACATTTATTAATCCAACGGATACAAAGCCAGAACTCCACGAAATTTTGCCGGGAGCTTTAATTTTTATTTCAATTAATGCATCTTCGTTAGGAATTTGCTTAATTATAATACCATAGCCGCCCTGAAATCTTTCTATACTTGTGGTTTGTGAGTCGTAGTATTTGGTTTTATACATAAACCGGTAAGAACAGGTGATATCATTATTTGCTAAGTGAGGCCTGATCTCACTCAGAATTTCGGAGGGCAAAAGCATAAAAATCTTGGTACTTAATTTATTTTTTTCCTTCATCACAAACTTTACTACTTCCAGCATAACCTTTGAAACATCTTCAAAATCCAATCGCTGCCGGTCACCAAGAATTCCTTTTTGATCATCTATTCCTTTTTCCCTTATTTCAAAAACAGGCTTGTCTTTGTTCAAAGCAGTTGTCATTTCTTCAATCACCCAGCGGTGGGTTGGAAACGAACCGTCAAGGTTAGGCTGTGTTCCTCTTTTTGTTAAAAAACCTATACATGCATCTGAATCTGTTATTCGTTCAACTACACCGTCAGAAAGTTTCTCTCCCTGCATTTCTTCTCCTGTCATCGTTTCGCAACCCAAAGCTGCAACCAATGGAATAACAAGTTGTTCGATCCATTTGTCATTATCATTATATCCGAAACCAATAAATACTTTCATAGTAAATTAAATTTATTAGTAGAAGCCTGTCTCCCCAAAATTTAATAATGCTTATATACTTTCAAAAATAAACCATTTCTTTTACGCATTAAATTTTAGATAATTGCGCCTGTTTCTGCTCCTGAAAATAATTCATCAAGGTCCTGTAGTATTGCTTGTTGTTCTTTTTTCTTACGATCGGTTTGTCAAATGCTTCAGGGTACGGAATACATTTATGGCCCAACAGTATTGCTGCTATTAAGCTTCCGTTGCAGCCTGCCCCGCCAAGGCGCATATGCTCAAGCTAAGAAATGCATTTATTGACCCAACAGTATTACTACTATTGAGCTTCCGTTGCGTCGCACTCTTGTACTTTTGGTTCCCTTTGCGCCTTTCAGGACTCAGTTGCTTTTTTCCTTGCAAATAAAAGCGAAGATTATTCGGCAACGCATTTATATGTAAAACCTCTTACAAACTCCTTATTGCAAGGCAACTTAAAACCATTACTGGTAAACACTTACAGTGATTTTTATTAAAAATTAGTTTGCGCATATGCAATTGGTTAGTGGAGAAATTATGCCCAATTACTCTACAATATCAGTTGCAATTCTAAAGCTATTATCCGCATTGTTTCATTTGCCCGGCAATGTGTGAAAAAGGAAATGGGGAACAGAAAGCAGATTACTATTAGATGTATGAACTTAAATTTCCTTTACAGAAGATTTTTATGTTTTATTCCAGATGTCCTGCGAAATATATGGAGCAAGGGGGCAATGGTATTGTGTTTTTGTTTGCATAGTGGCTAATTGCTGCGTGTTCAACAGAAACTACAAGTGTGCGACGCAAGGATGTTTTATAGCAGCAATGCAGTTTGGCTCATAAAAAAATTGTGTTCTAAAAATTTCTGCCAATATATTTTGCGATGAGCAAAAAAATGATGAATGCAAAAAGCGTTGTATAAATTAATTTGTTGTATTTAGCCAACCAGTTGGGCAAGTAAATATCAAAATTATCTTTGGTAGAATCAGTGTATTTTCGGGCTACGATGGTTAGCGGGCAAACTCCATCAAAAACCAGTAAGACTAACCCTTCCAAAACCACAATGCCGATGCAAACCCAAACCCATTTGTCTATCTTATTTGTTACTACAGCATACAATAAATAAAAAATAACCATATTCATGAATAGCCAGATAGCGGTGTGAATAGTTTTTATAACGCTGAGCTGTTTCATTTTTTTTTCATGATCAAAAAAACCAGGAGGAAACTTCCTACTGCACTAAAATATTCTTTGTAAGTTTTACTATTTATTGCTGATTCCATAGAACGCTCACAATGATTTCATTTTTTCTTCCCCAAAATTGATAAGGTGCATTGTAACCCAAAAAGCGAAAGTTTCCGTAATACTCAATTTCATTGGCCGTCAATAAACTTTCTAATTTGGCGGCGTAGGTTTTAATCTCCCCATCATTGGCATAACCACCAAAACGAATGGCTGCAACATATTCTTCGGTGGTTGTTTTAATGGTTATAGTTGAATCGTTTGGCAGTGGTAAATTATCTTTATTATAGTTGGCCGGCATTACAAAACTCATAGTAGATAGCGTATCGTTTATATCCATATGCACAGGCGTTGTCATGGCAATATTTTTATTGGCGTTATTACCCCCAAAAATAAATGAAGCTAATTTTCTAAATCCGGGGGAGGATAATTCTTTGTATGTTTTTGCGGCCATAGAAATGGTTGCGAGGGTAGCTGGAGGATACAGGCGAATCTCAAAATCTTTTTCTGTTTTAATAATTCGATACGCTTGTGTTTCTGTATTTGCCATGGTAAAATATTTTTGAGATAAGATGGATAAAGTAGTAACAATTGCAAGGATGATTAAAGTGAATTTCATATTGAATTATTTTACTGTCGGGATAAATTCCTTTACTCAAACAGGGTTGCCAATGCAAATCAAAATCCACTTATCCGTTTTGTTAAAGGTAACTGCATACAACAAATAAAAAACAACAACATTCATGTATAGCGAGATGGGGGTATGAAAAATTTTGTGGTTGCAAGTTTTGTTGCAAATCTGTTGCAGGGAGTGATTATGTGTTTATCAACCAATCCACCGGCCGCCTTATTGAAACCGGTTCAGTATAGTATTTTACAAAGCCAGCCGTACCATCCGCTAAATGTAACTGCTTTTAACATTTGCCTGGTTTACCGCCTTATTGGTTGTTGATTCTTTTAACTGCATTGGTATCCTCATCAACAAAGGATTGTAATAGGTTTGCTTACCGGTGGTTATGCGTTTATTGTTGGTAAAAATACCAATAAAGGCGGGGCTGCAGAACACGATCAATGGTAAGTTTTTATCTAAGCGAAGATCGGGGCGAAGGTTGATGTCGATACTACGGTCAATGGCCAGAAACATATTATTAATCCGGTTATCACCGGGGTTCGTATTTGCAGATGTTTTTGCTCCAAAGTAATCTGTCGGTGGTTGTTTTTTTAACCTGTGCAGCATGAAAAAAGGTTAACCAACCTTTTAAAGTGTGTTAACCTTTTTTATTAAATCAATCTTGCGCGGTATTTTATTTTGTGGAAATAAAGCTACAAAAAATTATTTAAGGCCATATAATTCTACATGTGCTTTTTCACCTTTCCAGTTTGGTATGCTCTTGTAAACGAATACAACTTTTTTCAAATTGCGGTCGCCACCTTTTAAATCAATTACCCTCGACTTTTCGCCTTTCTTAAAATCAGAGCGAATCTGGATATCTTCTTTTGTATCATTTTCATAATATACTTCAATGTCTTCAAGCCTTATAGGTGCATCTGTAACCTTTATCTGTATGGCTTTAAACTTATCTGCCCCAAGCACTACAAGTACATCACGGTCAGCTTTAAACATAACGGTGGTTTCACCTATTTTGTGCCAGCCGGGTTTATTACTTGTTACAACTTCTGTTTTTTGTGCTGTAACTGTACTTATTGCCACAATTGATGCAAATAGTAATAGGAATGTTTTTTTCATATTTTATTTTTTATGCATGAGGCAAATACTGTTCCGGCCTTTTTGCTTCTTTAACATCTTGTGCCAAAAGTTTGGTAAAGTATCGCTAACAAGAATATAGAGCCCTGTGTTTGCTAGTGTTGTTAGGCAGCATTACCGTGGTTAACGGTTTTTTTTTATGATGTAGTTAATCGGGTATTATTTGCTAACGTTGTCGGTGTTGCGTCCGGTAATATTCGCTTAAATCTCCGCTTCGGTAAAAGCCCAATAAAGTATCTGAAAGCAGAAGAGTGCGACGCAAGAAAAGCTTGATTACAGCAATTAGCATGGCTCAAAAAGGAAGTATTTAATATTGCGCTTCCCCTGCTGATCAAAGCCTATAATTTTAAACTTGATGCCATTGCATGACTGATGAGTAGCGTTGGGTGCAAAGGGCTTCGGCGGTTTTACAGAACGGTTTTTAGATGCCAACGCTACGGCAATGCTAATCCCCGTTCTTAAGCACCAAAAATCTCCCACTTTTCGGTGAATGAACTTTTTTAAAGCAATCAATTTACTTATCTTACCCTCAAACTTTTTATATGAGTACATATATCCTTCGTACAACATCTGGCATTACTAATAAATTTTACAGCGTAGTTAATATTGCTAAGGAATATAAAAGCACCCGCAAAGTAATTACCAATTTCTGTTTGCTTTTAATAACTGTAACGTTATTTTCTTTTATAAACCATCCTGAAAAAGAAGCTCCTTTAAACGGCATTCGTATTGAACGTCATCGTGAAGTGGTAATGCGGGATGGCATTAAACTGTATGCAGACATTTATTTACCAGATGCACCAGGAAAATATCCAACCATTGTTGTTCGCACCCCCTATGGTTTACAGCGTGATGGTATGCATCAGGCCGTTGTAAAATATGCACAGCATGGTTATGCGGTAGTGGTGCAGGATGTTCGTGGCCGGTACGAAAGCGAAGGCAAATGGGTACCATTTATGGATGAAGCAAATGATGGATTCGATACCATCGAGTGGGCTGCCGCACAGTCATTCTCCAATGGCAAGGTTGGTACACAGGGCGGCAGTTATCTGGGGCATAACCAGTGGCAGGCCGCATCACTAAATCCACCGCATCTGGTGGCCATATTTCCGGTACTCGCTTCTACCAATATTTATGCAAACTGGATTACCATGGGCGGCGCTTTCCGCTTAAGTTTTAATTATGGCTGGGGAGTGGTGCGTATGCCCAACAGAATTATGCTTCCCCAATACTGGCATACAGAAACCTATATGCCTGAGGAACTTAAATACGATAATATACTCATGCATTTACCATTGAAAGATGGTGACCTTCAAAGCGCCGGTTATGCAACACAGCACTACCGCGACTGGCTTACACATGAAAGTTATGATCAATACTGGAAAGCCATCAGCGATGAAGAACGTTTTAATAAAATAAAAGTGCCTGCACATACATTCGGCGGCTGGTTCGATATTTTTTTAATGGGTACTATTAATGGATATACGGGTATGAAAAATAAAGGCGGCACACCAGAGGCACGTGCAGGTGCACGCATGATCATTGGCCCCTGGGGCCACGGCTCTTCACAATCTTATGGCGATGTTGACTTTACACCTGCAGCACAGGTTGACCAGTTTGAAATAGAACTCCGTTTTTATGACTATTATCTCAAAGGAATAAAAAATGGTTTAGATGCAGAACCCCCTGTTCGTTTGTTTTATATGGGCGCAAATAAATGGCGCAGTGAGCATGACTGGCCCATACCGGGAACACAATATCAGCAATTGTACATCAGCAGCGAAACGAACGCAAATTCTGTTCGTGGAGATGGAAAACTAACCCTCAGCGAACCTGTAAAATCCGGTACCGATACTTACCGTTACGATCCTGACAATCCAATAAAAACATTGGGAGGTAATAACTGCTGCGGCACGCCTACACTGGCCGGTCCCAAAGACCAGCGCCCCATTGAACAGAAGCAGGATGTGCTCGTATACACCAGCGAATTTTTAGATTCCGCACTAACTATTGCAGGGCCGGTGAAGATGAAGTTATTCGCCGCCACAGATGGCCCCGATACCGACTGGATGATAAAGCTCGTCGACGTGTATCCAAATGGTTTTGCCATGCCCGTTTCCGAAGGCATTATCAGGGCAAGGTTTCGCGAAGGACTGGATAAAATGAAGTTATTAAAACCCGGCGAAGTGTACGGATACGATATTGAACTTACCGGTACGGCAAATGTATTTCTGCCCGGCCACCGCATCCGCGTAGATATTACTTCAAGCAACTTTCCACAGTTCGACAGAAACCCCAATACCGGTGCCCCGCTTGGCAGCAATGCAACGGTAAGGGTAGCCCAGCAAACCATCTTGCATGGCCCCAAAAATTTAAGCTATATCGTATTGCCCGTTGTTAAGAATATTGCAGAATAATAAAATAAAATCTTGCTGTTAAAACCTGCAGCAATTGCCCGGAATAATTTTATTGACCCGGCAATTAGGTTTACTATTAAGCTTTACTTGCGTCGCACTCTTATACGTTTGGATACATTATTGAGCTTTTATTTTAGCGTAGATGGAAGCGAATAATGTTGGTCAGGCGACCAACATTGGGAGAGCTTTTATCTAAGCGTAGATTTAAGCGAACCATTTTGCAGACAAACCCAGAAATGGTGAATGAAAAAAATAATCGGCATTAATTTATCAATTGCAAAACCGCAATATCCGTGACTAACACCTAAAGCTATTTGCGAAATATGGCAGAAAAAAACTAATTTTTAAAACGTATCGAATCCACTACCAGGCACAGGCCTAATTGAAAAAAAATCAATGCAATGGTTCCATACCAGAACCAGGGTGCTCCTTGCATTTTTGATAGTCCGGCATCAATGGCCATGCTCAATCCTGCCCCTGTAAGCAACAAACCTGGCACGGATTGTATGAGCCAACGTTTTTTATTAGGTACTTGCGTCATATCAGCTATTGGTTCTTTTCCTGGTTTCGCATTTCTCCCCGTCGCATAGGCATCGAATCTATCAGGGCAAATAGTTTTTCTGTAGTTAGCAGGTTTTGGGAACGTAATTTTTCGCTGCCATCTTTTCCTACCAGTATTACTGTAAAATCCGTATGGGCGTCTACTTTGTACTTTTTACACAACAGATCATTTTTGGTTATTACTGTAACGGTAAGGTCTCTTTCAAGCATTCCCGCCTGTGCTGCATTGCAGATAGCAAGCTGCTTTTCTGCAATTACAGAATTTTACTGCGTAAAAATCAGCAATTGGCGTTTATCGGTATCAGATGAAACCATGCCAGACAGGCTTATCATCATAGCGCTTAAAAATATCATTTGATTCATAATTGAAAGAAAATAAAGAATTGCTTATAAGACAAATTTCCAGGGAAAAAGTTCGTTCCATTGCCTATGTTACTCGCATGACCAACATTAAACACCCTTGATCACTGCTTTTGCGATTTTCTTTTTTTAGCCGGCTATTCTGTTCTTTTTTGCTTGTCCAAAAAAGAACCAAAAAAGACAGCCGAAAAATATAACGCCCCTTTTTCGGCAGGAATGGCTATTAAGCTTTTGGGGTACTGTGGTGAAGGGCTTTGGAAGCTCTGTTGAACAGTTTTGCTGAGGTTTATTTAGGTTGTTGTCGATAACGGACACTTACGATGACTACAAGGGAACCCGGCTTATTTTAAAGAATAATATTTTCAAGCTCAAGTATATTTTTTCTATCGGTTGCTGTCCCACTAATCGACATTAATCTCTTCTCCACCAACCGATATTAATATTTTCTCCACCAACCGAAACTAATCTTTAAAATGGGTAAGTATTTCAAATTCATCATCTCCGGTAACATAATATTTGGCGCTACTCCATTTGTATTCTTGAGGGTATTTGCATAAGGCCCATTTTGCTTTTACTGGATTATTATGGATGTAGTTTAATTTATTAATCATTATGTTTTCAGTACTTATTGGAATAGCCAGGGGATCCCTTTTCCAGAATTGATATTGCCGGTCATTTTTTTCAGATTGATACAATTTGAGTAAAGAAGTATTTGTTCCTGATAAATATTTTTTAAACTGATGTGCAGTAAATTTTGCAAAACTGCCAGCCGTACTTTCTTTGCCATTTTGTTTTAATATATTCCAGAGTAAGTGAATGTGATTGGGCATAATAACATATCCGTAGATCGTAGCCAATTGGTTACTTACAAGATATTGCAGTGAATTGATAACCACCATTTTTAAATAATCATCAGCAAGCAAATGGCGAAATTCATTTATGGTATCTGTATAAAAATAGCAGGTACTTATATCCATCTGCCCCTGTCTTTTGTGAAAAATATTCATACTTTAAGATAAACATTTAGGTGCATAAATTTGGTTGGTGGGG
>JBBRDW010000073.1:0-22898 GCA_038203525.1 Chitinophagales bacterium
ACGAACAATGAATTCCACACCTGCAGCAATACCTGTCCGTTAGCGGTTATTTTATGAGAGCAATCATTTCAATAGTGACATTTTTTATCATGACCTCCTGCAATAATTCGGACACCCAAACATTTGAGGTTGGACAAAAAGAAATTGTAGCTACAGACACAACAAGAATAATTCTTAAAAACACTATTGCTGTTTCAGACACGACAATAATTCCGAAACTAATTTTGACAAATGTTTCGGTTTTGGTTTTACCACCATATGATGCGATTGCAAATGCAGGTATATCGCCAGACATTCAAAAATATCTGGAGAGCATATTTACAACTGATACAACTTTAAAACTAATAAGATTTCCTTACCGACGACTAATGAATGTTTCATATCACAATGTATTTGACAAGAAATATTGTAGTCCAATTACAGCCAAAATAAAAACGGACATAATTATTATGTCAAAACTTGACCAAGCGACTGGAACCGGAAATATGATAACAGACAAATGGAACTTCAAAATCAAAATTTATAACACCAAGACTGGTAATCAAAAAGTATCAAATTTATCTGCAGACAATTTGACAAGTGCTGAAATTGAAAACTTTATAAAATCAAAGCAACAAGGTTTACTTACTGAGATTAAAAACAACCGCTAACAAAAGTATTGCTGCAATTGGGGCTGGACGGAAGAACAATCAGCAGCAGTGCATATCCCAGCTTTAGTTTCGGCGGACGGAATTCTGCCGGTCAATAGTTGTAAACTTCAACTTTTGTTTCTTAATTTAGCTTCAGTTCCGGGCAGACAGTTGGTCAATTCCCCAACTGCAGCAATACTCGAACGTTGGCTGCAACCTTATCGGACACCTATTAATTAAAAAATATGCCGTTTTTATACACATACAAGCGAAGCATTTTATGTAATAAAGTTCTTAAATTTTTAATTAGGGACACTACCCGAAAACAAAGAATGAAAAACACATTTAATGATAGTTATCATTTTGACACTAAAACATATAAACTACTTCAATTTAACTACCTTGCTAATAACCTAAAATGCGACAAAGATTTTTTGTTGAACGCTCTTGATATTTTGTCTACCAATAACCATATTGATTACCGACCAAATAATGATAATAGATTTTCTGTTGGCGTAAAACTACTTTACAACGGAGAAATCGCTTACTATGAAAAATTTTATTATTCTCCTTCTCCGCAGAGTCTCCCAACGGGGACTCTGCGGCTCGTTAGTACTAATGCTTAATACACAACGAAATTTCGTTTCAATCTACGCTAAGGTAAAAGCTCATTAGAATATCAAAACGTAGAAGAGTGAGATGCAAGAAATGTTTCTTTCATATTCTTTAGCCGGATCAATAATTTTTTTCTCATCAGTAAATACAATGCACTCAACTGTTTCCTGCCAATGTTGGAGTTGTCTGTTACCCTAGTGCCTCTCCGCTGGGCAATGAATTTAAGGTATAGAATAATCAAGATTGGCCGCATAATTAACAGGCATGTACATTACTCAGCATTGTTCAATTGCTCAATTCAGAGTAGTACAAAACCTCAATCACGGCGAAAGAAGGAAACGGGCTGTACATCGTTTCTTTCTTGTCCGCCTAAGGCGGATAATTTTTTTTGTGTCAAAACAAAAAAGTAAATACCAGAATTGCTTTTGTGGAGCGCATTTGCTCTCTAACAGTATTATTGTATTCGGTACTAAATTAAATTATTATCTGTTTTCTACAACTCCGCGCCATGGCAAACTTTACGCCCCGGTGCGTGTCTTCACGCATCGGAGCAAAACATAATCCCTGCCGATGTTGGAGTTGTCTGTTGCCCAAGTGCCTCTCCGCTGCGAAATGAATTTAAGCTATAGAATCACTGCCGTCTTGTTTAAATGTATTAAAGTTCTTTGAAAATATTGCTGGATAAGGGTTACAGCGTTTTTAAAATTCAAACGATTTGAAATGATTTAATTTTTTTGATTTACAATTACCTGTAAATCAATTTATTATGAATCAAGGCAAGTATGTTTTTGCTCAATTAATTGAGTTTTTATCCCACAATGATTTTATTGGTTGTGTAGCTAAGTACAATGGTAATTATAAAGTAAAAACGTTTACATGCTGGCATCAGTTTCTCTACATGATCTTTGGGTAATTATCAAACCGTGATAGCTTTAGTGATTTAATTACTTGTCTTCAATCGCAACAAAATAAATCATATCATCTTGGTATGGGCAGAGGAACTTCGAAAGCAAACCTTGCTAAAGCAAATGAGAAAAGAGATTACCGCATTTACGAATCCTTTGCTATGATTTTAGTTGCTCAAGCTCAAAGACTTGCTTTACCTTTTGAGTCATTTGATTTGGCGATAAAAGAACCTGTATATGCAATCGATGCAACTGTAATTGATCTTTGCCTTAATGTGTTTTGGTGGGGTAAATTCAGGAAACATAAAGCTGCTGTGAAGTTGCATACAATGCTTGATGTTAAGACCAATATGCCAACCTTCATATATGTTACCAGCGGTGCAGTTCATGATGTAAATGCATTAGATGTTTTACCCATTGAAGCAGGGAGCTATTATGTAATGGATAAGGGTTATATAGATTTTGGCCGGTTACACCGCATTCATCAATCAGGTGCTTTTTATGTTACAAGAGCTAAAGATAATTTTAAGTTTGTCAGACTATCTTCTCAGGCTGTTGACAAAAGCACAGGAGTAAAATGTGATCAAACTATTCGACTGAAAAATAAAAAAGTATTCTTGCCTCATCCTGATAAAATCAGGCGTATAAAATTTTATGACAGCAGCATCGAAATGGAATTTGTTTTTATTACAAACAACTTTGAAATAAGCGCTCTTGAAATTGCCCGCCTCTACAAGTACCGATGGGCTATAGAGCTATTTTTTAAATGGATAAAACAACATCTGAAAGTAAAAACCTTTTGGGGTTATAGTATCAATGCAGTAAAAACACAAGTCTACATTGCAATGATTACTTACTTAATGGTTGCTATTGTAAAACATCAACTAAAACTCAAACAAACACAATATGAAATACTGCAAATACTTAGTATATCGCTCTTGTGTAAAACACCTTTACTTGAATTGTTTTCGAATGCTTATCCGCAATATGTCAAAGAACAACAATCTAATCAATTGAACCTCTTTAGTTTATAACAAGACGGTAGTGCTATAGAATAATAAACATCGGCCGCATAATTAATAGGCATGTACAATGCTCACCAATGCACAAATGCTCAATTCACACTAGTACAAAAGCCTAATCAGGGTGAAAGAAAGAAAAGTGCTGTATATCTTTTCTTTCTTCACTTTTTTTGTGTCAAGGCAAAAAAGTAAATAACAGGATTGCTTTTGTGCAGCGCATTTGCTGTCTAGCTATATTATTGTATTCGGTACTAAATTAAATCATTATCTATTTTTTACAACCCGGTACTAGAGCAAGCTCTGTCTGTTCCCTCGCGTTGGTTCGTGTTCGTAAAATATAGATGCCCCGGTGCGTGTCTTCACGCAACGGAATAAAAAACGATAAAGATTCGCAAAGCAGCAAAACATCATCTCAAACAAAAAAAGCCCCGCAATTGCAGAGCTTTTTTAAAAACATTCAGGCTAAACAAAAACTTCTTTTCTTGCCGCTGTACCCGTATTCACCTCTTTTACAAAAGTTATTGCAGGCATCCCCACAGCTTCCACCTTACAGTTATAAACACCAGGGTTAATATTATCATGCACTGTCGTGCCATCCTCCCCGCTTATTGCCTCCATTGCAACCCCGCCTTCCATCTGTATGGTCACTTTTGCATTAGGTAGTAAAGTGTTGTCTCCCGCCTTCTTAAGGGTAGTCTTCAAACTCGCAGTCCCCGCAGGCGATACAAGGCTTTTCACAGTTGCAAAAACAAAAAGCTTTTTCATCTCAGCATCAGCCCTAAACAGCAATTGTCCTTCTTCGCAAATGGTGGTCAGTTCATGAAAAAGCAGGTTATTCGCAGCTATCCGGTCTGCCGTCTGCGCACTCGTTTGCCTTGCAGTTTTAAGGCACTGTACTTGGTTTCAAAAGCACTCGTAGCAGCCGTTACAGTAGCAGGGAATGCCGCAGGCATAAAATCTTTGGTAGTCAGTACCGTTAGGTTGGTACTTATGAAACTGTTCATGCTGCTGTTCATACCGCTAAGTTCCTCCCAGTTCTGCCGGGTGGCGGCAGCGTATTTCGTTTGTCCTGCAGCATCGTATTTGGTACTATGCTGCTCCTCAGGAAAAGCGTCATTAATATACCCTTTCAGCATTTGAAAAGCATCCGTGCAGGCCTGTGCCAGCGGTATAAGCTCCAGCCTGTTCGTTTCAGAGACGGTATTCCGTGCTTCCACATCCGGCAGGTTCTTTGCCGTCGTCCGGTTTGCACGCAGTGCCGTAACATAAGCGGCATTGTACTTTGTCTTGTAAGCCGTAAAAGCCGCTAAGTTGTCCGATAAATTGTTGTAAATAGTCTCCGCGATGCTGTAGAGTTCCTGCTTTGTACACTTGTACTCAGCAATAGTAGGCTTTGCCATGTTAAAAATTTAAGGTTAAAAAATAATTTTCAATAGCAAATTATAAAAAACGCTGTATTACGCAAATTAAAATTATCAGGCTATTTTTCGCCATAAACTGCATATTTCGCCCCTCTTTTTACGCCGGTATGTCCGCAAATTCATTTCCCGATTCGTCAAATTCATTTCTCCACAGGGTCAAACTCAATTCCCGGTTCAGCAAACCCGTATTGCGAACATCGCAAACCCGCTTCTCCACCACCACAAAATCATTTCTCCACCCTGTCAAAGCCATTTCCCTGTTCACCAAACCTTTTCTCCACTACCGCAAACGCCCTTCTCCACTACCGCAAACTCATTTCGCTGCTATGTCAAAATCATTTCCCTGTTTCACAGGTTCATATCTCCCCTCCATAAACGCACTTCTTCGGTTAAGCAAATCAGCTTTTCCACCAAAGCAAATCTTCGGCTTCCTTAAAGTTATCTCCCTGCCGTTGTTGAGTTGTCTCCAACTACCTAACCGACAATTCAAAAGCTCATCGTTCTTTATGACTTGCCGAAATTGATGTAAATAGGTAAAATGACACCAAGGTTGTATTTTGACACATCAGTTTTTGGAGGAGTTTATGATGAAGAATTTGAAGAAATTTCCACTTTGCTTTTTGAGAAGGTTAAACTGGAACAAATTATTTGTGTTTACTCCGACTTATCAGAAACAGAACTTGAAAATGCACACTAAAAAGTTAAAGATTTTTTTGCAGACATCCCGGAAAAATATACTCAAAAGTTGAGGTTACGCAAGAGGCATTTGAACTTGCTGAAAAATATTTAGATGAAAAAGTGGTAGGCCAAACAAGAGCAGACGATTGGCGACACATTGCTACTGCAACAATTGAAAAAGTAGATCATTTAGTCAGTTGGAATTTCAAACATATTGTAAATGTATTTAGAATTCGAGGCTACAACTCCGTAAACATAAGAAACGGTTATCCACAACTTGACATTCGTTCACCAAAAGAAATTGTAAACAATCAAGACGAAAGCTAAAAAAGAAAAGACCTTTGACACGGTAAAAGTGTTCAGAGAGATTAAAGAAAAAATTGCAAAAGAAAAGGATAAAATGACTTTTGCGGAATTTAAAGAGTATTTGAATAAAAACAAATTGCAGACAGTCAAATAGCCTTTGCCTACGCCCAATCTCAGGTTTTGTGCAATTATGGCATGGCGTTGAAGCAATCATCGGCAGTACATATCCAAGCTTTGGTTTCGACGGTCGGAATTCTGTTGTTCATTTAGTTCTTAACATCAACTTTCTCCTGATGCTGTTGGCGTCCATAACGTGCTTTCGTTGGCGTCCCCGCGAACGATTTCCAGAAACAATCTTGCTAATTATTGCTTTACAAAGAGCATGAGTTAAGATTAAAATAACGTTAGCATTTCGCGGAGATACCAACTGAAGCGTCAAAAGAAGTGTTTGAATAATACATCCTGAGGAGTTTATGAAAAGCAAAGAATATATTCCTCTGCTTTCATTTATTTTTAGCAGGTAGTTTTATCCACAGGGTCAAACGTATATCCCCAAACTCGCAAGGCGCAGTAACTGTGTATACAACAGGTAATAAAAAAGATCTTTGGACAGCAAAAGACAAACATTTATATTTATTCGAAGTTCCGTTAGAAACTAGAAACCGGCGTTAAATAGAAATTTTCTGTAAAAATAAAACCCAAAAAATGTGGTGGCAATATTTATTAGTTTTTGTAGGTGCGTTATTATTTGATATTGTGCCTTTTCCTTTCCTTCCCGCGTTTACGATTATGTTATTATTTCAGATAATTTTTCACTTAAATGTGTGGTTAGTAATTGTAGTAGGGGTAGCTGGCTCAGTTTTAGGTAGATATATTCTTCTTTTATATTCTCCATTAATAGGAAATAGGTATTTAAAAGTGTCGAAGAATGAAGACATTCAGTTCCTTGGACAAAAGATGAAAGAGAATAAATGGAAAGGCCAAATAATCATACTAGTTTATTCATTATTACCACTTCCAACAACACCTTTTTTTTTAGGGGCGGGCATTTCAAAATTAAAGGCCATATATATTGTACCTGCATTTCTCATTGGAAAATTTACGAGTGACACTTTCGCACTACTCGCAGGTAAATATGCCTCAGAAAATACCCGAAATATCATCGATCAAGCATTATCCTGGAAGTCTATTGCAAGTTTTATATTGTCCTTATTCCTTCTTTTTTGTCTTTTGTTTATAGACTGGCGCATTTTGATTCAAAAAAAGAAATTGGCGTTGAATTTTAGAATTTGGAAGTAGATGCCCAATTCTTATTAATCAACAAAAACAATAACCCGATTAATGAAAAACAACGAACCGCTAATATTGCAATACCACAAGTGGGGCTTTACCGTTATTTCTTCATCATTTTATCGCTAATCATCGTCAGTTAGGCTATAGGATTTTTTTCAACATTTTATTTAACTTCAACATCAAATCAATACGCAGCTTGACGTTCCGGGCTTCACCAGCATCAATTACCCACCTGAGGCAATGCACGATCGTTGGCTGTTGCTGCGCTTTTCAATTTTTTAAATATTTTCAAATGGTTAGAATTTATGACAAATTACTTTTCGAACTAGAAAGACTCATTGAAAACAGTACAATGAAACGGGAAATGCTGTTACAAAGCGCCCTTTCAAAAGCTAAAATAAAAAAGGGACTGAATATAACTTCAGGCGTTTTAGCTTTATTTTCTGCAGGGGCAATTACAACTGTACTTGTGAAATATTTAGGTAATGAAACTCAACAAATTATAGCTGCTTTAACCGTAGCAATTTCAGGATTTATTTCACTTATAATTACGGCGTATTACGCAGAGCAAGACACTTCAAAAATATTTATCCCTTAGAGACAAGGCTTATAGACTTCTTATTAACCCAAATGCTTCAAACGACCAAGTTGTTAGTGAATTAGCTAATTTACAGACTGATTATGCACAATTTGATGAATTATTTGTCAATCACTGAATAACTATCAACCTCTTAGACTGCATGAATTTTATAACAGGTGTTTGGCGAATTTCCAGGCTACAACTAATCATTTATCGAAGAATTGGACACGATCTTTCTGATGTGGGGTAAAAACCTATTTCCTTTTTGCAACTAAAATCGAAAAAATATTTCTGTCACTTTTTTGCTGCGATAAAAGCAGCGACGCCTTACAACCCCACAAACATCACATCACCGCCAGTAACAGCAAGCTGTGACCGATGCTTAATTGTAATTGAGGTCCCGGGCTCCATATTTATTTAATAAAGCTGATGCGGTTACTGTGTTTTCAGGCGCAGCTAAAATTTTGTCCATTTGTAAAAATCATCAAAATAGAGGCGCCAGTATTTTTCGCTGTGTTGGCCGAATGGGTATATTATTTCTTCAACACTAAGCTCAGGTACTTTGTATAAAATATCTACCATCCGGCGTGTATCACTTTCCATGGTATCGCCTTCCTTTCCGCCGGCATAAAAAAACAGGCGGTGAACATTTTTCCATTTGGTTTGCTGAATATCGTAAAAAATACGCGGCGCAATCCACAACGAAGGTGAGAAAATGCCGGCGCCGCCAAACACATCGGGATACTTTATTACGGCATAGAAAGAGATAAGCCCGCCCATACTACTGCCAGCAATATAGGTATGCGGCGCATCTTTAAATGTTCTGTAATTTCCGTCAATAAAAGGTTTCAGCGTTTGGGCGATAAAGTCTATGTACAGATTACCTTCCCCTTTTCCAAATTTGTCATTGTCGTACGGGTTGTATTCGGTCATGCGTTTTTCGCCGCCATTGTCAATGCCAACTACAATGCAATCCCGCCTAAGCTGGCGTTGTAAACTATCTAAACATTCATCTACACCCCACTCGCCAAAGGGCGCTGTTTGCTCGTTAAAAAGATTCTGTCCGTCCTGCATATAAATAACTGGGTATTTTTTGGCTGTGTTTAACTTATAGGTTGCGGGCAGGTACATCCAGATTCTTCTGTAGCGGTTAAGCTGAGGCATAAAAAAGGCAGTATCCAAAACCTTTACCTGTGGGCTTGCTGTATTGGGTATGGGTTTAACGGGAAAGTCATCTTTCCAGCCATCAATAAAGAAGTTAGCGGAGGTATCGCTGCTCACTTCCACTTCGTGGTTTTCAAGGTCTTCACCCTTTGCGGTTGACTCAACTTTGTCCCAACTACCTCTTGTGAATTTAAAAGCAAATTTACCCGGCGGCACATCTTTAAAAACGTAGACTCTTCTTGTGGCGCCAAAGATTTTCATCTTGTAATTATAGTCGCCAGGGTTCCATTTATTAAAGTCGCCGGCAATATAAATATCTGCGCCTTTTTGGGTGGCGGCATCGGTTACTACCAGCCGCAGCGTAAATTGGGCAAATAAAACAGCACTGCAAAGGCAGTAAAAAATAAATAAAAATATCCGCTTCATAAAGTGAAAATACTAAATTACTCAGCGCCGCAAACTGGGAATAAAAACAATTGATGTTTTTTTGGACTGCAATACATTTTTTTAGCCCGGCTTAAGTACAACTATGATGCTTTGCTTGCGTCGCACTCTTGTAGGTTCGGTAATTTTATGCAGCAACCGTGCTTTGTAAAAATTAATCCGGCTGCTGGTTAAGCGCGGCTTGGTAAAGTAAAATGATAGGCAGTACTATTTTGCCAAATAGGCTTTTATACTTTTTTGTAAAGAGTCACTTACAGGAACTACGGGCAGGCGAAAATTGTTTTCAATTAAGCCCATTTCAGCCATGAATGCCTTTACGCCGGCAGGGTTATTTTCTGCAAACAAAAGGCTATATGCTTCCAGCAACGGATCGTTTAATGACTTGGCTTTTGCAAAATCAAACTTTAAACCTGCACGCACCATTTCTGAAAATTCTTTTGGGAAACAGTTTGCTGCAACACTTATTACACCATCAATGCCACAGGCAAGTTGCGGCATTACCAAATCATCATCGCCGCTTACAACCAGAAAATGTTCTGGCCTGTCGCGGAGTATCTGCATCATTTGCACCATGTTGTTGCCGGCTTCTTTTATACCTGCAATATTATCTATTTCATTTGCCAGGCGAATGGTTGTTGATGCTTCTACATTTCTACCTGTTCTGCCCGGTACATTATAGAGCAGTATTGGCTTTGGCGATGCGGCAGCAAGCGCTTTGTAGTGCTGAAAAATGCCTTCCTGAGAAGGTTTGCTGTAGTAGGGTGAAGCACTTAATACGGCCACTGCGCCATTTAACGGAAAGGTTTCAAGATCATTGATAATTTCTTTGGTATTGTTGCCGCCAATACCCACAACGATGGGTACGCGGTTGTTAACTTTCTCGTAAGTGAATTTTATAATATCGGTCTTTTCGTGTTTATCTAAGGTGGGTGTTTCGCCGGTGGTTCCAAGCGTTACGAGGTATTCTACGCCACCTGCAATAATAAAGTTGATGACCTTTTCCAAAGCGTCAAAATCAATATCGCCATTTGATTTGAATGGTGTTATAATTGCGGTGCCTGTTCCTTTTAGCTGATTACGTAAAGAAGACATTTTGAAATATGAGTTATTGATGATGAGTAATTAGTTTCAGTTATGACTTTCCAGTTTTTGATTTGGAAAAGTAGAGATCATAATCACCTTAATGCTGAAATGAACATAAATGGCAGGTCGAAAATAAGCGTGCTGGTATTTGTAATTGCTGAATAATATGATGCTGTACAAGAGTGCGACGCAAGGAACGATGAGAAAAGATATTATGCCAGGTCCATAAAAAAAATCTACCAATTTACTGTTCGCTTCCTTCTTCTGTTTCGTCAATCTCGTCCCAAAAACCCATTTTGCCAAACTTTGTAATCCGGTTTTGTGTGCGTTCTTCAGCTGGTATATTTTTAAATTCGCTGATTGCTTTCAGGATGTAACCTTTAAGGATGTTGGCTGATTCGGCATAATCCCAGTGTGCACCACCAACTGGCTCGGGAACTATTTCGTCTATGAGGCCAAAACTCTTCATATCAAGTGAAGTGAGGCGCAATTGCTCTGCAGCAGTTTCTTTTTTGTCCCATGTGCGCCAGAGAATGGAACTGCAGCTTTCCGGAGAAATTACAGTGTACCATGTGTTTTCCATCATGAGCACTTTATCGCCTACGCCAATACCCAAAGCGCCACCGCTGGCACCTTCGCCTATGATGCAGCAGATAACGGGTACTTTAAGGCGAATCATTTCGTAAATATTTCTTGCGATGGCTTCGCCCTGACCGCGTTCTTCTGCCTCGAGACCGGGAAAGGCACCGGGCGTATCTATTAGTGTTACTACGGGCTTATTAAATTTTTCTGCAAGCTTCATTAGCCGGAGTGCTTTACGGTAGCCTTCGGGGTTGGCCATTCCAAAATTGCGAAGCTGCCGCATTTTTGTATTGTTACCTTTTTGCTGACCGATAAACATAACTGTTTGACCATCGAGATCGGCAAAGCCGCCTACCATTGCTTTATCGTCTTTTACGTTACGATCGCCATGCATCTCTACAAAATTAGTAGTCATTTTTTGGATGTACTTGAGCGTATAGGGGCGGTCTGGATGCCGGCTTAGCTGCACTCGCTGCCAGGGGGTAAGATGCTCTGTTATTTCTTTTCGCCTATCAACGATGGAATCTTCCAGCTGTTGAATAATGCTGTTATAATCTACCTTGGCATTCTTTTCGGCCAACTTTTTGTTTTCCTCAATGTGTTCGTACAGCTCTTTTATTGGCTGTTCAAAGTCTAGAAATTGTCTGTTGGGGTATTGCGGCATAGTGCGAATATATAATGCTGAAAGGTAAAATTACTGTTTCAAATTTTTAGTAGAAAAGTTTTGTTTTAAAAATATGTTTACCCTTATCTTTGCCGTCCTGAAAAAAGAGGCCAATGGTTTTGGATGGAGGGTAATGGATCGGTAGTTCAGTTGGTTAGAATGCCGCCCTGTCACGGCGGAGGTCGCGGGTTCGAGTCCCGTCCGGTCCGCTTTAATTTGGTTAAAACCCGCTCTGGTAGCGGGTTTTGCTTTTGACGGTCTATTTTTCGGTCTATAAAAACCAGATTTTACGAAGAACTTTACTTTTCTTTATCTTTCTTTATATAGCTTAATAAAATAACTTTATAAAGGTACAATTTTATCAATTCGCCAAGAGTTATACTATCTCAATCTTTTCCAGATTAAAAAAGCAGTGACTGAGCACTGCTTTAAACCTTAATCAGGAACATTTTAATTGCCTGATATCGCTTCCCAGAAAATATACTCTCGACCTAATTTTTACCCTCTTCAATTTGCCGTGTTTTATCCAATCATATATTGTGGGTTTTGTGACCTTAAACAGAGTACATATTTCCTGCATTTTATATAAGGGCTTTTCGATAAGGCCTGGTGTTTCCATAATGCTGGTGGCTCCTTGCTGTACTTTTTGTTTTCTGGATAATTCTTCCCTTATTATTTCACGAATATGGTCCCAAAATTCTTCAGGTTCAAAAGGGATTAATATTGGCACTGATGTATTCTTATCCATACGCTACATTTTCATCTCCGCTAAATCTATTTTAAAAAATTCAAGGATACCGTACTGCAAAAGCTTAAAACTAAAAGCGGCAAACCGGTAAATATAACGTACTTTTGCTTATGACTACAGAAGCAATAGAAAAGTTTGTTGAAACACAAAACGTTCCTTCCACCAAATCAGTTAGGATAGATTTTAAAAAGCGTAATCCTTTACTGGGTCTCATTATCAGGGCAAATGATTATGAAGATCTTAAATCGAAAAACTTTTGGCGTTTTGTTGTGCAGGCTAACATGGAAGATTGGGAGAGAACAAATAGTTTAGACTATGCCAAAATTTACAGTGGCAGTGAGTTTACTAAATTGTCTTTGGTGATAAATAAGGAGTTAGCTTAGTTTTCAAAAAAAATCAATAAAAGCTGCTGTTTTATTGCCTCGCGCAAAATTTCAGCAGCTTTGTTTTGTTGCGCCAGCTTCTCTGTACAGGAATCTACCCAAAGCCCATCATCTTCACTTGTGCTCAATAAAATGCCAACTGTGTAAAGCAGGTCTGCACTAGTTCCAGTAAAACTCACGTTTACAGGGTCTTTGGCAAAATAATAATCACTGGCCAGTTTTTTTATCCGCCCTTAATAGCAATTGCACTTTCCTTGGGGTTAAAACTGCCGTATTGTGCACACTACATAAAACAAGAAATCCTCTCAAAAAAGTAGCATCAGAATAGACTTTTACAACAAATCTTTAGGAGTCTATCTTTCGCTTTTTTCAACTATTCTAATGGAGTCTTTGGTCTTAATACCAGCAAGTTGCCGCAGCAGTTCTTGCTTTTTTAAATTATCAGTGGACTTAAGCGAGCTTAGCGGTGGTTACCGGTCTGTCTTTCTTTGTGAATCTGCAATGCGTAAAGTTTTCAGCTCACGAAGCTGGGAAGCTTGCTTTTGAAAAATTGTAGTGTTAACCGAGTTGCTGCTTTTGTTGTGCTGTCGCTTTGCGTCAATGCATTAATGTGTGCAAAAGAAAGTAGGCATTATATTAAAATGATTTTTGATTTTATATGCATGGGGTCTGTTACTTGGTTGCTTTAGCAGGGTAAGAAAATACCAATTCATGAAGATTTTTTGACCAACTTGAAATTGTGGGATTTTTTTTGACCGGACAGCAAATCTTTGTGCGCCAGTTGTTGCGTCGCACACTTGTACAGATTAACATTATTGAACTTTAATTAGCCTGTAGATTGAAGGGAATTATTTTTACTTCCCGCAAATATGTAGGGTAGTGCCACGTTTGTTCTGTACTTGTACCATTGTTTGGTAATTGCTAACCATAGCGCAAGTACGCTGCGTTGCAAAACCACTTTTGCAGACTTTCGTGAACAGGTTATCATACAAAGGGCAGTTATGCCCGCAATATTTGTTTGCCGCCACTTTTGCATAAATTATAATTATGTTTAGCTATAACACAGTTATGCTGTGCATTAAATTTTACGCGCCATACTAGCGCTATTAATTTCCGGACTTACTTTACATTCTGGTGTTTAAAAGTTGAAGGAATTAAAAAATAAAAAGGGGAAAAGCTCAGCTTCCCTTTTTTAAATGATCCTGTTGAACCCGATTCGCCTGGATTTAAGTTAAATGCTGCAAAACCAAAACTTCCCGTTACTCCTGTAGCTTTGAAAGAACCCGCATTTCCGCAGCCATAGCTAAAGATACCAAAAAGACTTGCGTCGGAAACCGTTTAATCGAAGGTTGCCGGATTGGCAAATTGTGTACAATTATCCGAATTGGGATTGGTAGCAAAAAAGTGTATTTGTTTTGTGGATCCGTTGTATGTTCCAGTCACTGACTAAAGTGTTGAACCAAAAGGATGGTAATCATACTAACCGGTTATATTATACTGACAATGGCTCGTATTTGTCGCAACGATGGAAGCTTGTTCTCAATAAGAAATTGCAAGATAAATCTGAATCCATGATGCTTTTGCAGCGCTGGAAAATACCCCTAAGCAGAAAAGGAGGAGCATGATTTTCTGTTTTATAAAAGGTATTTTTTAGATTTTAATGCAATTGTAAGTTTAAATTTAATTAAAAAAACTATTTTCAAAAATCTTCCATTTGGCCTATGACCGTAATAAACGAAAATACCAATCTCCTTTTTCTTTGGGTTGGAATACCTAATGGCAGCTTTCCAGATTTTGGATAGCAAATGATCTTTCGGGTGGTGTCCAGAGGCCAACTGAGAATGCAAAATATCAGGCTAACTGAATACAAGACCTCTGGGCCAGGCGTTGAAGACAAAATATCTTTTAAGTGATTCTCAGGGCTTTCAAAAATACTCTTGGTCAGCCTCCCCCACCAGCTGAAATTCCTTGCCGGTGATAGAATCATTAGCCGTAAATCTGCGCTACTGTAAAAGCTCAAACAATAATCCAATAGTAAAAGAGCTACCGTGCGGACACATCTTTCTCAAGCATCCAACCGTCAAAAATGTAGTAAAGCTTTTCGAGTCCGATCCACAATGTGGTTATTCTTGGTTTACTTTCTTTACCGTATCCTTTCCATCCTCCAAGCCTGGCAATTACCCATGTTGCATAACGTAATGTTGACTTTTTATATGGACTTTTTTGCTTTTGGGTTTTACCTTCCAGTTTTTTGAATTGTTTTTCGGTGTATTCTATTTCTGTCGCTGTAAAACTAATGTGCGCAGGCAATCCTTCCTCTTCGGACTCTTCCCATGCAATGCGCATTTGAAATATTTGTACAATCGCATTGATTGCAAGCAGGCATAACTTTTTGATGGATTTGCCACTTTCCAGTTCACTTGCTTCAATATCGAATCCATCCTTTTTAAGTATCCAGAATATTTCTTCTATCATCCACCGCCAGCTGTACCGCTCTATTACCATCAATGGTTCTTCTAATGATGATACAACAAGCGTTGTCAGCAGCCGCCTGCATCGCCTGTTTCCCTGATGTCCCCACTTCCCTGGCTTCCACATACCATAGCTTTATTGTTGGTGCCAAATTTTTGGCTGGTCTGCTGGAGTTTTTTATTTTCACTTCTGTAAAGCGTACCGCCAGTTTGGCTGTTCTTTTCTTTTATCCCCTTCAATGTTAATACTGTATGTCCCGGCTGCATTGCAGCAGGTAATAATCAACTGTTGAAAGCCAGGTTAACCCGCCGATGGTGCCTATTGTTTTCATTAAAAATATCGGAGCAGGGTATATTTTAGCAAGCAAGGAGGCTAAGAGGCAATAAGGCAATAAGGCAAAGAGGCAAGGAGGGAAGGAGGTAACAAGGCAATGAGGGAAGGTGGCAAAGAGGCAAAGAGGGAATGATGCAAGGATTGTGAAAGCATCATGAACTAGGGGCTGAAGAATAGGAATGGTGCATTCTTCCGCCTTGGGCGGACTCATGCGCTCCGGATTCTCTAATAAGGTTTATCTCAGGGAATATTGCCGGAAACAGTACTTGCAAGGCCAGAGAAATGGTTAAAAATGTGAGGCCTGTTGTCTTGTCAGATTGCAGTAGATTTTGGCACACCCATCGTATTTGGGGAAATAAATAAAAATTTTGTAAAGCCAGCTTATTGATATTCAATGGCGAATCTTCCGCTTCAATCTACGCTAAGATAAAAGCTGCATAAAGCACCCAACTGTACAAGAGTGCGACGCAACAAAAGCTGCATAAAAATTTGAAGCCGGGTACAAAAATTAATACTTATTGGTAGGGTAGGGGTATAGGTTGGAAGAGATAATGCCAACAAAAAAGCCCTGCAATTACAGGGCTTTGGTATCGTGCGTTTTGCTTAAGTAAAAACTTCTTTTACCCGATCGAAGAAACTCTTTTCGCTCTTGCCGGGCTGGGGTTTAAAGTTGGGGCTTGCATTTAATTTTTCGAGCATTTCTTTTTCTTCACCAGTTACGTTTTGGGGAGTCCAGATATTTACGTGTATGAGCTGGTCGCCTTTTGCATAGCCGTTTACATCGGGGAAACCTTTTCCTTTTAACCTGAATATTTTACCGCTTTGGGTACCTGGTGGTATTTTTATTTTAACCCGACCGTCAATTGTGGGCACTTCTATGCTTGTGCCAAAAGCAGCGTCAGGGAAAGTGATGTGGAGTTCGAATGCTACGTTTAACCCATCGCGCTGCAGTTCTTTATGCGCCTCTTCTTCTACGAGTATAATAAGATCGCCGGGTGCACCGCTGCGTTCGCCGGCATTACCTTTGCCGTTCAAACTTAACTGCATACCTTCCTGTACGCCGGCGGGAATATCTACACTTACCATTTCTTCGCCATAAACCCGTCCTTCGCCTTTGCACGCGCCGCATTTTGCAGTAACGGTGGTTCCCTCGCCGCTACAGGTTGGGCAGGTAGTTACAGTTTGCATTTGCCCTAGGAAGGTATTGGTAACCTTGCGTACCTGGCCGCTTCCGCCACAAGTGCCGCAGGTTTGTACACTGCCTTTGTCTTTTGCGCCGGAGCCACCGCAGGTATTGCAACCTACATATTTTTTTACTTTTATGGTTTTGCTTACGCCCCTGGCGGCTTCTTCGAACGTGAGCTTTAATTTTACGCGTAGATTGCTTCCACGGGTACCGCGGCTGCGGCTTGTGCTGCTGCCACCTCTTCTGCCACCGCCAAAGAAATTGCCGAAAACATCGTCGCCAAAAATATCGCCGAACTGGCTGAAAATATCTTCCATATTTCCGCTGCCGGGGTGAAAGCCACCACCACCTGCTCCGGGACTAAATGCCTGGTGACCGAAGCGGTCGTACTTGGCACGCTTATCTGCATCACTTAATACTTCGTAGGCTTCGGCGGCTTCTTTAAATTTATCTTCGGCTGATTTATCGCCGGGGTTGCGGTCGGGGTGAAACTGCATAGCCACTTTGCGATAAGCTTTTTTTATCTCATCGGCAGTGCTTGTTTTGCTAACCGCCAGAATTTCGTAATAATCTCTTTTTGCCATAATTAAACGTAACAACTACAGGTAAACGATTGCCTTAACCGGCCCGCAGGCTAATGGTTTAGGTGAATAATAGATTTATTTTCCGGTAACCACTTTTGCAAAGCGTATGATCTTGTTGTTAAGATAATAGCCTTTTTGCACTTCGTCTACCACTTTGCCCTTTAATTTGGGGGAGGGTGCGGGAATTTCGGTGATCGCTTCATGTTTCTCCACGTCAAAATCGGTATGAATGCTTTCCATTGCTTTTAAACCCTTTGCCTGCATCGTATTGCGGAGCTTGGAAAAAATAAGCTGTATGCCTTCTTTTACCTGGTCAATGTCTGTAGACTGCGGCATTTGTTTTTCGGCCCGGTCACAATCGTCTAACACATCAAGCAGCGAAATGATCACGTCTTTGCCGGCAGTTAGCATAAGTTCATTCTTCTCTTTTGCAGTACGGCGGCGGAAATTATCAAACTCTGCATATAGGCGGATGTATTTATCTTTCTGTTCGGCCAGTTCCATCTTTAATCTTTCGTAGGCGCTTTCATTTTCAATCGGTTCATTTAAATGATTGGTGCCTGCTGCATTTTCGTCAGCATTTATTGAATATTCAGCCGTTTCAACAGTATTATCCTGTTCACTGTCTTTCATTTCTTTATCTTCCATAGTAATTTATTGATGCACCAACTGGGCAAAAAATTTGCCAAGGCGGTGTAAATGGAAAAATTGGCAGATGGGTATGTTGGTTTAAATTTATTTAGCATGATAAAGTTAGGCCGCGAAGGTGTTTTGTAATGGCAATCCTGCTATTTGCTTTTTTATCTTGAAACAAAAAAGAGTAACCAAAAAAATCAGGAAAGAGAAGAATTGCTCATGGCATTCTATTTTTATGGCGTTCGCGAATCTCCTTCTTCGATTTCAGCACTATCCTTCCTATCGTCCTGATTTAACTTTTTACTGCTGTGAGTTGGGCAATGGAGCACTGGCGAGCACTTTGCTTGCAATATTTGCTACTTTTAAAATCTAGTAAGCCAGATCGTATTCGAGTGAGGCAGGTCTATTAAACATTTCGGAAAGGCTGCTGGTGAAAGTGATGGTCTTTTTGTCATCGGATAAAACAGCATTGGAACCTTTATAGTTTTTTACAGTAGCGGGTAAAACGTAGGTGATTTTGTAGTTGACCTCGCCCAAAAAGGCACTCATTTGTTTCATGCTCTGCAGGCTGGGGTTACTGGCAATAAGTTTGTCAACAACCGAAGAATCTATTAATTTATTGGTGATCCTTGTTCCGTCTATACGCAAGGTAAAAGCGTTCTGTAGCGGATTGGTAACCTGATCAAAACCTGGGGCTTTGGGTTGCATGCTTTCGAATTGATCCGCCTCCGGCGAATCGCCCATCATTTTATCGGTAAGATTAATTTTTTCCATCGCAGTTACCATTTGTGTTTTAATCAGTGGTAGTTCTGCAACATTTTTAAAAGGAATATTAATGGCAAATTTCATTTCGTCTTTTTCTTCATCAATATGCATGGCAAAGGCGCCATTTTTAAGCATCTCTTTTTCTGATGCGGTTAGGATGGTGGAAGTATCAGTATAATCTTTAAAAAGAATTACGGTATCTTTTTTCTGTAATGCGGTTTCGCCATTTTCTGCACTGCCACCGAACGCCTTGAGCTGCTGCATGATACCGCTGATATCCATCGTAATATTATAGCTTCCGCTGTTATCTGTATTAATAGTTGTTTTCTCTTCTGTTTCAAAACAGGAAGCAAATAATATGCTTAACCCAAGCGCCAAAAAGAAAGATCTTTTGTTCATTTTCTATTTTTTAAAAAGTAATTTTTACCAGTCTTTACCGTGCTGTGTAGCGTTGTTTTTTTTCTGCAGCATTTTTTGTAATTGTTTTTCTTTATCGCGCAGCTCATTAAACTTTTGTTCCAACATTTCTTTATCGGGCTCTTTTTTTTTGTTTTTGTCCTGTTTTGTTTTGTCCTGATTTTTTGTGTTCTGTTGTGGCGAATTCTGCTGTTTTTTCTTAAGCTCATTTATTGCTTTCTGAAGGTTTTCCCTTGTATCATTATCCTCCGGTGTTAAGGTAAGCGATTGCTTAAAAGCTTCTATGGCATCTTCCAGTTTCTTTTGCTGCGCCTGCGCCACACCTTTGTTGTAGAGTGCTTTCGATTTCAAAATTATGTCATCAGATGAGGCACTTTCATCGTAATACTTTTCGGCCTCTGCAAAATTATTTTGCCGCTGCAAAGCATTGCCAAGATTAAAGTTAGCGGTACTGTTTTTTTGATCTAAGCCCAGTACTTTCCTGTACAGTTCTGCGGCATTTTTAAAGTCGCCTTTTCTGTAGGCATCATTGCCATCTTTAATAATGGTGTTTGCTTCCTGCGCTGTAACGGCAACTGCAAAAAACATGGATATTATGGTTAGAGATATTTTCAATTTTATTTTAATTTTTTTGGTCCGGTCACCTAATCTTTGTTCGGCTTTGGTTGCGTCGCACTCTTGTACTTTAGAACGCAAGGCCACAAGGCAACGAGGCAATAAGCAAGTCCTTTCAGTAATCTGTTTATTGTTCCTTGTTTAGTGTTTATCATTGCTCTGAACGTACAAGAGTGCGACGCAACAAAGTCTCCATGAAAAACTGTGGCTGGGCCCATAAAAATATTACCTTCTATATTATACTGCAAATATTACCCGGCGTGTAAAATAAACCGGCTGTTTACTGCGGAACAGCGTTTTTAAAACCATTTTTGTTTTTCATTTTCATGCCAACTGTTTCAGGAATAAAAACTTCAAACACAAGGAGCATAACGGCAAGCGCAATAATGAAAGGCGCAAAAGAAAAATATTCTCTTTCACCGGTTTTGCCTTCTATAAATTTTTTTTCCATACCGTTTAACTGGCTACTTACTTCGTTGGCGGTAACCAATACATTTTGCAAATAAAAATAATTGCCACCTGTTTTCGCTGCAATATTTTTCAATGCCTCTTCATTTAATTTACTAATGACGGTTTTACCATTTTCATCGGTTTTGAAAGTGCCGGCTCCCGGCTCCATAATGGTGGAACCCTGCAGGGTTCCAATGCCAATGGTATAAACCACCACGCCGTTGTCGGATAACTGCTGCAGCGCATTGTCAATGCCTGCATCATGATCTTCGCCGTCTGTTATCAGTACTACGGCTTTATGTTTTTTCTCTTTTGTATCCAGTGAAGTGTTACAAAGTTTAAGCACATCTCCTATTACGGTTCCCTGCACGGCAACAGCATCCGGCGAGGCATTTGCAATAAACATTTTAGCCTGTGTAATATCTGGTGTTAAGGGCATTTGCAAATAAGCCTGGCCGGCAAATACTGCAATACCAATGCGGTTATTTTCCAGTTTATCTACCAGTAAACCAACCAATTGCTTTGCTCGTTCCAGCCGGGATGGTTTAATATCGTTGCTCAGCATGCTTTTGCTCACGTCGAGGGCAAACATAATATCAATACCGGCGGTGTTTTCCTTTCCGGCTACAACAGGTTTTCGCAGGTTGGCGGCGGCCATAATACACAGGGCAATCGCGATTAATACCGCAATGAATTTTATTCTATATAAACGCGGTGAATAGTCAGCCGTAAGCCTGTCGATCAGTTCTTCATCGCCGAGTGTTTTTTTTGTTTTTGCCTTCCAGCGTATAACAAGCACAAACAATGCAGTAAGCGGCGCCAACAGCAGCAGCCCAAACAAAAATTCTATGTGTTCAAATACCGGCATAAATAATTGCTGCAATCTACAAGCATCCTGCCAGAATGAAAAGTGAAAAAACAACAGGCGTATAAAAACTGCAACATTAAACAGTGGTCAATTTTTGAAACGGATATATTTATGGGCCCGGCAAAAGTTCTCTGGTCATTTTTGCTTGCGTCGCACTCTTTTACGTCCAGATACTTTATTGAGCTTTTATCACAGCGAAGATTGAGGCAAATTGCTGTTGTTCAGACGACCATCATCGGCGAGGCGACCAATAGCGGCGAAAAGACAGAGAATTTTTACTGCGCTATATTATCTATTGCATCCAATACCGCAGGGTTATAATTGATCCATGTGTTCAGCTCCGGAATAAATAATTCAGCGGCAGATTTATCAATAAAAAGTTTGTAATCAAATTTAGGATAACCATATACAATATAACCCGGATAGTACCATTGCATACCATTGTTTAAAGCATGTTCCATCTTAAGTAACATCAGGTATTTGCCCAGGCTATATTTTTTATAAGCCGGGTCATAAAAGTTCATAATGCCTGCAATACTGTTGTTGCCTGTATCAAAAATGCCAGCAGCGATCAGTTTATTCTCCTCTCTTATTTCAATGATGTGCGAATTAAATATGTTGCCGGCCTGATGCCCCATGTAAATCCAATTTTCAACAGATTCTGCGGCTTCAAAGTCAATACCGGCTTTGTAACGTGAATATAGTGCTTCTGTTTCGGCAGTTATTTCCAAATGTTTAACCGTTGTAACAAACCGGTTATTTGCTGCTATCATTTTTTGCTGACTTTTTCCTAACCTAACTTTAAGCAGGTTGTAACGCAGCCAGTAAACGCGGTAAACAATATCATCCCTTACAATATAGTTGGTGGTAAAAATTCCCTGCCCCATTCGGTACCAGCCTTTAAGCAGGAAGGTATCGAGTTGTTGCGCACTGAGATTTTCAGGATAATAAATTCCGGGTTCTGTCATCTGATGAAATTAGCAGTTGCTTTTTATTTCTGTAAAAATACCCAACGTATCTAATGTTCATTAAAGATTGTTTATTTACCGGCGCGGCTGAAAAATATAACTAACACCGAAACTTCGGGGTTACTTGCGCTCTTGTACGTTCAGAATATTATTGAGCTTTTATCGCAGCGAAGATTGACGCAAATTGATGTTGGTCAGGCGACCAACATCGGCGAAGCATAGCAAACTATAGCAAGATAATTTTCCCTAATTCTACATTCTTTTATAAGAAATGTTATATTTGAGATAACAAAATATCTACAGCATGAAGACGATAACTGCGGGAGGCAAAACGTATCAACTATATCACACAACCGGAAAGGTGGAAGAAACAGGCAAAAACATGGAAACAAAAGTAAGCGGCGGCGGCGGTGGTGGCGGCACCTACAGCGGGTATGGCGGCACTGCACCAGTTACCATACAATCCACAACTACCATCCATGATCAGATATTTTTGACCGATAATCTCGGAAATGAACACTCATTTCAACTACAGGATTTTAATGTAGCCTGCAGATCTGGTAATCTTTTAACCGTATTTTGGGCTATAAAAGGAACAGATAAAACAGGCCCTTATATCGTTGTGTATAATCATACAACCGGCAACGCCTTTTACAACAAAGCATCTATGAACAAAGTATTCCGGCGTCCGGTGCTGTATATGCTTGCCGCAATACTTGGGTGCATTATTCTTGGCAGTTATATTTCCTTTTTATACGTTGGCATTATTGCTGTGCCAATTCTTTGGGTACTCGATGGTAATAATTCAATAAAGAAATTTAAGGAAAGTCTCAATTACAATGAATTTTCCGTGTAGGCTGGTCTCCGTAATAAATAAGGATACCAATCCTCTGCGCCATTGTTGGTCGCCTGACCAACATCGATTCGCTTCAATCTACAATTCGCTAATGTTGGTCGCCTGACCACAGGTGTTCGGAAGATAATTATGAGGAGTTACACAATAAAATTTCATTTAGACGCTCAGGATTTCCACCACATAAAATGATGAGTTGTTTGATAATTTCAAATTCCAGGTCATTTGCAAACT
>JBBRDW010000074.1:0-22897 GCA_038203525.1 Chitinophagales bacterium
GCTGCTGATTGCTCCAACGTCCAGCCGCCATAATGCCAAACCGATTGTTGGTGGCAGTACATCTATTTTCGTGTTCCATAAATTAAGGCAGCTAAAGCTTTCCCAATTATTGGAATACCTGAAACCAATTCCTTTGTAGCTAACTTTATTCGGCTTTCGCTATTATCTTGCTTGTCAATTTTATCTAATTCTTTGGCTTCATATTCGAGGTCAAACATTACTGCCATGTCCAGGTTTCCAGCCCATTTTCTCAAACTGTGTTCATAAAGAAACGGTACAAATTTTTCATTATGGAAATTCTCAATCTTATCATTTGACCAACCGATGTCTTGAAGTGCACCCATTAAATTACTACCAGCTTTTCTTATGTCGGGATTGTCTAAAAGCAATTTTCTAACTTCTTCTGTAGCATTTTCATAATAGTCGTGTCCCAATAACCAAGTGTAGATGTATGTCCATAATCCAATATTAAACCAAAATTTTAGGTCTTTTTTCTCTTTTGCAAGTTCATTTGTCAAAGAGTTATATCTACCTCTATCATCTTCAAGAACCCGTAAATTGTCAAGGGAAATATTGATTTTTGCTAAAGTCTTACTTAATGTTTCGAGACCTTCAACTTCTTGCATGTCTTGCCTTGTCCATAAGCCAAAGATGAAGCCTGAACGCAAAACCTCTTGTCGTGTAAATTTTGAATTGAGTATCCCAAGTCTAACCAAGTCGCCTCTGACTTTTTTTTCATTACTTGTCATGATAAAAAGAACTTAGAATATGAAATGTGTCTGGGTATTGCCACCAACGCGTAAATATACGATACTAATTATTTCTATAAAAAAAAATCACACTGAAAATCAATCGTTTCTTTGTCGCTTTTTTAAATTGTCATTGTCGGCAATGCACAAAAATTTAATTTTCATTTTCCGCAGACTCTCCCAAACGTCACTCTGCGGTTCGCTAGCACTAATGCCAATACTAAGCTAAATTTCGCTTCAATACAAGCCCAATAGTATATCAAAAAGTACAAGAGTGCGACGCAACCAAAGCTCAATACATGTTACTGCTGCTGGGTACATAAAATAAAAAAGCCACTCATTACAAGTGGCTTTTAATTTGTTATCTTTTTTCAACAGGTGGCACAGGCGGTGGGGTGTAACCTTTTGTTTTAAGCAGGTTTTTTATTTCGACAATGGCACGCTCTAACTGCGGGTCGATACCTTTTGCCATAGAGCCCAGGTCTTCAATCACTTCAATATCGGGATCAACGCCGTGGCCTTCTGCAAACCATTTTCCATCGGGGTTATAGATGCGGAACGATGGGGCAGTTAAGCTGCCGCCATCCACAAAATCTGGATAACCGCTGATGCCGATAAGGCCGCCCCAGGTGCGTGTGCCAATCAACGGCCCAAGATTTTTCTCCCTGAAATATAGCGGGAATGCGTCGCCGCCGCTGCCGCTCCAACCATTGATGAGCATTACTTTGGGGCCAAAGTTGGCGAACTGTGGCCACTGCCAGGGTTTGCCATCACGGGTGGCGACAAACGATAAAGGTGTTCGGTTGAGCATTTCTATAAAGCGGTCGGGTATTTGTCCGCCGTTGTTAAAACGTTCGTCTATAATAAGCGCTTTCTTATTCCACTGCGCATTGAACTGTCGCATTAATTCGCTTTGTCCATCAAGTCCTGTACTTGGCACATAGATATAACCCACATCGCCATTGGTTGCATCTTCTACACGTTTGCGCATGCCTTCTATCCACTCAAGATTGCGCAGGCGGTATTCGTCATCCATGGTTTGAACAATGGCGGTTTTAGCGCCTGTAAATGAGCCGGTACTGTTGTAGGTAATTTCAACCGTTTTATTGGCAAGCCCCTGAAACGCTGCGTAGGGTTCGCTTTCAGTGGTAATAGGAATGCCGTTTACGGCAAGAATATAATCGCCTTCTTTAACAGCAACACCAGCCATATCGAGCGGCGAACGCACTTCTGCATCCCATGCTGCACCATGTATTATTTTTTTGATCCTGTAGTAATCTCCTGCTGCTTCCCAGTTAACACCGATATAACCTGTTGGCTGCATTTTTACATTTTCAAAATCGCCGCCAAAATGGTAGGTGTGTGATGAGTTCAATTCACCAATCATTTCGCCGATAATGAAGTCTACATCTTCACGGGTTACGGCGCCGTCGAGCATTTTCATATAACGGTCTTTAAGCTGGGGCCAGTTGGTACCGTGCATATTTGCATCGTAAAAATAATCCCTTTCAATGCGCCATGCATCTGTAAATATCTGCTTCCATTCTTTCATGGGATCAATGGTCATCTGCAATTCTTTCACGCGTAAGGGCTTATCGAATTTAGCCGCTTCGCTGGGCGAAATTACGGCCCAGGCGCCTGCTTTTGAAATAAGTATTTTTTCTTTGTTGGCACTTAGTTCATAACTGCCGCCACCATCTAAAATGGTTTTCTCTTCACGATCATCAATATCATAAAACTTAAGCGAAGGCTGGCCATCAGCAGTACCGGTATTGGGGTAACGGGTGTACAATACTTTTCCCTTGGCAACAGTTAAACCACCAATGTTGCCGGAAGCTACAGGTAATAATTCCATTCGTTGTTCCATACCATCAAAGTCTATAACAACCGCCGGTACATCCTCTTTCTTTTCAGCAGTAGCGGTAGTATCTTTTTTAGATTTATCGTCTTTGGTTTTTGCATCTTTCTTTTTATCATCAGCTTTTGCATCGGGTTTTTCATCCTGCTTTACTGCAACTGTATCGTTCTTTGGTAACAAGAGGGAAGCTGCCGTTTTTTGCAAACCAATTACCGCGGGTTGTGTGCTGTTGGCATAAATAAATGTATTGTCTGCATCGCTGTAATAAGGCTGAAAGTTTTGAGAAGTAAGTACAAATAAATATTTCCCTTCTGAATCAAATACCGGATTGGTGCAGCTATAAAAACCGCTGGTTACCTGTTTTGTTTTTTTATCTTTTGTATCGTAAATAAATGCGGCGAAGTGCAGGTTTTCCAGGTCGCGGCTGTAGGCGAGCCACCTGCTATCCGGCGACCAGCTAAAAGTGAAACCCTCCATACTGCCATGTGAGAAAAACAAGCCCTGGTCAACATCTGCGGTAACACCGGATGCAATATCAAAGACTTTTATTTTACCAGCTTTGTCAATGAAGGCCAGCTTTTTATTGTCTGGCGCCCATGCAATGGAATACCTGTAACCAGCACCATAGTTGGATATTTTATGAGCGCTGTTTTCTTTAGTTGGATCCATCATCCACAATTCATATTCGCCACTTTTATCGCTCCAGTAAGCAACTGTTTTTCCATCCGGCGACCAGGAAGGATAACGTTCTGCCACACCTTGTGTAACTGTTAGATTTTTGATGTAACCATTCTCAGCAGGCACAGAAAAAATATCTCCTCTTGCTTCTATCAAAACCCTTTTGCCATCCGGGCTGATAGATGCATGTTGAATATAATCACTAACTGCAACAGTTTTTGGTTTTAGTAAAGCATTATCGGTAATTACCGTAACAGCCACTTCTTTGGCCTTCTGTGTTGCAAAAGGGTAGAGGTATAATTTACCACCGGCTTCAAACACAATATCATCTGGCCCCTGAGAAGGATAGTGTACATCGTAATCGGTAAATTTGGTAAGCTGTTCAAAAGACTTTTTTGCAATGTCATATCTCCATAAATTCATGCGCAGTTCAGGGCCGCGGTCGCTGAGAAAATAAATAAAATTCTCATGCCACATCGGTAGCTCATCCGCAGCATCGCTGTTAGTGCTTATATCTTCCTGTTGCTGTTTTTCAAAATCATAAATTCGTATATCGCCGTTGGTACCGCCCCGGTAGCGTTTCCAGTTGCGGCCCACTTCTGTCATAATAACCACCGCCATTTTTTTGCCATCGGGTGAGTAGCTGCCATACTCCGCATAAGCCAGTGGCAGTTTTGTTTCGGCGCCGCCTGTTGCGGGCACGGTAAAAAATTGGCTAAACCTTGCTTTACCACTTTCGCGGCCCGATGCGAATAAAATATTTTTACCATCATTCGTCCAGTCTACCACACGGTCGCTGTAGCCGTGTTCCGTTAAGCGTTGTGGCGTGCCACCTGTAACAGGGATTACATATATATCGCGGTTGCCATCGTACATAGCGCCAAAAGCAATCTGCTTACCATCAGGCGAAAATTTGGGCATTACTTCCACACCCGGAGGCGAGCTGAGCTTGACTGCCATACCACCTTCTTTGGGCATAACCCAAACGTCATTGGCATACGAAAAAACGATCTGTGTTTTAGAAACATCCGGAAAACGGTAAAGGCCCGCATCAATTTGCGCAGCACCCTGCAAGTAAAAAAAGAAACTTACAAGCAGTAAAACCTGAACTTTTCTCATGTTGTATTATTTTAGTTTATAAGGCCAGAAAATGAATGATGCGGTAAGATAGTAAATGCGATTCAAATAGCCTGAAACTGAAAAGTAGGAACGGTTTATAACAGGGATATAAAGATATATTGGTAAAATAATTCGGGGATTTTAATGAGCCGTACTAGCACAATACCATTAAACTTTGATTGTGTTGCACTGCTATACAACTGTATTTTAGGCGGCCTGTATTTTAAGTTCTTTTAGTTTTCTTTCATGCTAAGCAATTTTAGTTTTCTTATAGTCTTGCTGGTATTGTACAAGGTCTACCGGTTTAAAATCTTGTTTGCATTTAATCATCTCATATTAGATGGGTGCTATTTTACTGGCAATTGTAGGGATGGCAGAATTATGTCCTGCTTTTGTCTTCATTCTCCTAAAGTAACCGCCCAGCCAGTTATCGCTTTTTTGTACTGCATTGGCAGCATGGCGAAAGGCCCGGCTGGCTGCATTGGCTTTCTTTTTCATGAGTTTACTGCTGGTTAGTTTACCACCGGATATTTTATTGTTTGGGCATAGGTTGAGCCATGATCTAAAATGTGCTTCACTTTCCCACTTGCTAAAGCCTGTTCCTGTTTCTGCAAGTATTACAAGGCCTCCTGTTTCACTGATGCCATATATAGCCAGTACATCCACTCCGTGGATCCTTTGCAAATATTCGCGTACATTAAACTTTGGATGGTTTTTATCTTTTTTCTTTTTAAATGGGGATGCCGCAGCGGTGGTCTCTTTTTTAGCTGCCATCGGCTCTGTCATTCCTCTAACGGTCGATAGGAAACATAATAAGCAGACAGAGCCAGACTCTTGTATGGATGATTTGATCCATTTAGCATGATGGTCTTAATGCAAAGTGCTTTGGCTTTTACGAAGGTTTTCCCCAGGTTGTATCTGACGAAAAATCAAACCGCCTGGCGCACGCTTGTACTGCATAATTTCATTAAGCTTTTCCTTAGCGTAGATCCAGGAAATAGTTGTTGATCACAATCTCAAAAGTGGCCTGTTTTATAAAAATTTAGAAATCTTTTGAGTGTGATTTTTATTTTCCACATCTTAATTTGCATTGTAAATTTTAATCCTGGTATCTATAGAGATGCAAGTGTTTACCGTAGCTTATTTACTGGCACTATTTTTTAAATATATGAGCTATGAAAAAAATAGCAATCATAGGCATTGGTGTAGCAGTCTTAATTGCCGGAGGGTTACTTTATTTAAAATACCGTGGTAGCCAGGATTTTGAACCACTCATAAAATCGAAACTGCAGCAACTGGTTAAAGATGGCTCGAATGGGCTTTACCAGCTTGAATTCGACAGCATAAGTGTTGATGTAATTGAGTCTAAAGTATACCTGTTTAATGCTCAGCTGATAATAGACTCTTCAAGGTTGATTGTTATGGACAGCCTGCAGGAAGCCCCCAATGATGTTTTTAAGGTATCGCTTAAAACACTTGTTGTAGATGGCATTGGCACAGACGACCTTATTAAAGGAAATGATATTGATCTGGACGTGCTGTATATAAAAGAACCCATTGTGGAAGTTTTTCACCACAAGCGACCCTATAATTATACACCGCCCGATACCAGTAGTTTGTATAGCCGTATTGCTAAAAGTATAAGACATCTTTCCATAAAAAATCTGTACGTGCAGAACGTTGACTTTACTTACCACAATATGGTGGAGCAGGATGAAATAACAAAGTTCAAAAACGTTTCTATGAACTTTAAAGATGTATTGGTAGATTCCACAACGCAATACGATACTACAAGATTTTTGTATGCAAAAAACGCCGGCATTTTTTTAAAAGACTATACAATTACAACAGCAGACAGCCTGTACGTTTTTAAAGTAGATTCCATTGCCTTACTGGCATCTTCGCGAACCATGGATTTAACTGGTATTTCCTTTAAACCAAAAGGCAAAAAAGAAGATTTTAGTAAAAAACTTTCTTTTTATCAAGACAGGTACGATATAAAATTTGAGTCTGCTACCATAAAAAATGTTGACTGGTATGGTCTTCTCTCAGAAGAAGGATTCACTGCTTCAAACATAAGCCTCAATAACGGCGACATAGAAGTTTATGCAGACCGTTCGCTGCCATCGTCGGGAAAAATTAAAGTGGGTAATTACCCGCACCAGTTATTAATGAAGATAGAAATGCCTTTGGTCATTGATACCGTAGCCCTCAATAATATTAAGATTACTTACAAGGAATTTAATCCTAAATCGCAGAAAACAGCCGAACTTATTTTCAATAAAATAAATGGCTCGTTTGCAAATATTACCAATAAGCAGGAAGAGATTTTAAAAAACCATTTTCTTACTTTAAGAGCAAGTTCAATGATCATGAATAGTGCTTCCCTGTATGCTGTTTTTAAATTTGACCTTACTAAAACTGCCACCGGTAATTTTTCTCTCGATGCAGAAATGGGCCCAATAGATGGTATAAAACTAAACAGTGCCACTATGCCGCTTGCCTTGTTCGAAATAAAAAATGCACAGATAAAAAAACTTACAGCGCATATACAGGCCAACCATAAAGGGGCTGCGGGTAAAGTATCTTTTCTTTACAATGATCTTAAAATTGCAGTGCTTAAACCTGGCGATAATGCTCACGATAAACTTAAGGAAAAAGGGTTAATCAGTTTTATTGCAAACAATTTTGTTATTAAAAAAGCAAACAACGAATCAGACGTTTTTCAAGATGCCGCCGCCGTAAGAAATCCGCAGAAATCTTTCTTCAATCTTATCTGGAAAACTATTTTGGATGGTATTACCAAGACAATCAAATAATGGTAATGCCAATTGTTCAAGAGAAATTTTTTTGGCCCGGCATTAGTAATTATTTTGAGCTTTTCTTGCGTCGCACACTTGTACATTATAATTTAATGCAACTGTTGCCTCACTTTTAGATCTCTGTTTAAGTTATAAACACACTGTTGAAAAATTGTGTAGCTGCGTAGAACAAAATCCCTGCTACTCCCTAAAGTTAGACCATAACAAAAGTACAATGTTTTGAAACCATTCTAAAGAACAATACTTATGTAAAATATATTTCCATAGTCTACAATTTGTAGCTAATTCATATTAAACTGTAAAATAATGCAACAGCAAACTGCAAAAACAAACAATCCTTTTTTAAACGGGCAAAATGAAACCCGATATCGAAAATATTTTCCGAAAAGTATGGACCGTAAAATAGCCGATCAGGCTTCAAAAAATAAATCCGGGATCATTAATATTCAGGAACCAAACCAAAATAATTTCTATTACGATGATGCAGATAATATAGAATGGGAATTTATGCAATCGCATGAGTAGGGTCTGATATTTTTTTAACATATTCCGTCCCATCCATCTACGCTTCAATAAAAGCTCCATAGAATATTCAACCGTACAAGAGTGCGACGCAAGAATGCATCATGCATGTTCCGCTGTTTGGCCCAAAAGAAAAATGTGCGAATGAGAGGATATGCCGATGTGTAAATGAATACCCCCGCATTTTGTGTTTGTCTTTCATCCGCACATTTGCACATCCGCGAATCTTCCCATTACTTTGCACCTATGACAACAGAGCAGATAAAACAAATGAGAGAACGTGTTACCGTGCTAAGGAGGTTTCTTTGACTACGATAGCCGCACAGAAAAAGTAACAAACGACCGCCAGCTTTCCCTTTCGCCGGGTTTTTGGGATGATAATATCCGCGCCACGGCCACGATGAAAGATATTAAAGTAAACGAGTACTGGATTAAAATGTACGTGCAGGTAGATACTGCCGTGGAAGATTTTGCCGTGCTCTTCGACTTCTGGAAAAGTGGCGATGCAACAGAAGAAGAAACAAAGCAGGCTTACGATGCAGCGCTTACGGCCATTGAAGATGCGGAGTTTAAAAGTACGCTGAACCAACCCGAAGACGAATTGCCAGGTGTGTTGCAAATTAACCCCGGTGCAGGTGGAACGGAAAGCCAGGACTGGGCGGAAATGCTCTTACGCATGTACCGCATGTATGGTGAAAAGCAGGGCTGGAAAGTGACAGAACTCGATTACCAGGAAGGCGATGGTGCCGGTATTAAAACCGCAACGCTTCAGTTTGATGGCCCGTTTGCGTATGGGTTTTTAAAGAGTGAAAGTGGTGTGCATCGTTTGGTTCGTATTTCCCCTTTTGATAGCAGTGCCCGCAGGCATACTTCGTTTGCGAGTGTATTTGTGTATCCACTTATTGATGACAGTATTGAAATTTCGGTAAACCCCGCAGATGTGGAATGGGAGTTTTACAGGAGTGGCGGTAAGGGTGGCCAGAACGTAAACAAAGTGGAAACAGCCGTTCGGCTGAAACATACACCCAGCGGGATTATTGTTGAATGTCAGCAATCGAGAACGCAGGGAGAGAACCGGGAGCTTGCCATGAAAATGCTGAAGAGCCGTTTGTACGAAGAAGAGATACGTAAACAGCAGGAATTGAAAAATGCTACCAATGCCGGCAAGAAAAAAATAGAATGGGGCAGCCAGATAAGGAGCTATGTTTTTCACCCTTATAAGATGATCAAAGATCACAGAACAGATTATGAAGTGGGCAACGTGCAACCGGTAATGGATGGTGAACTGGACGGGTTTGTTAAGGCGTATTTGATGAGTGAGAAGGAGTGATTTTATTCCGCTCCACCAAATATTCCAGCCACAGCATTTTATTATAAGCCGGACAATAGAAATAATAATTGATATAACTCCAGTGTAAAAATATTTGCTTAAACGGTGTAGGGTAGGAGAACGCTGCTCTTGCCTGAAAAAAAATATATTGTTTCTGGTTACTTTTCTCAAATGCTGAAATGCTTTCTATATCAAGCTTTGGCGCTGTTGCGCCAAGTCGGAGTAAAGAAGTGCTAAGGATAATTTTATCCATTATATTAGTACTTTTTTCCAGTTCAGTTTTTATATCAGTGATCAATTGCGGTTTATAAATTTCCAGTTCAGGAATAGTAAATGCATTCATCAGTCTGGTTAAATGATACAGCAAAACAGATGACTTAACGTAGTAAGGCGAAAGGTAAGTTGGCGCTTTTATATACTCACGGTTCTTTACGATTTCTGCAAGCAGGTGAATAGTTGCAGTATCCTGTTTTGTAAACGGTAAATGCCTGTCGTACACAAAATACAAAAGGTTGCATTGCACACCAAAATCAAAGTCAATAGGCATACGCAAACCAAGGTATGTGCTGTATGCCGGTATGTCTCTGTACTTTCTATAAGTAGAAGTAATTTTTCTGGTTGGTGCAGCAAGATTACTGGTTTGCAGCAACCTTTGTTTCAATATCTTGCAGGTGCTGTCATCCGCATTGCTGCTCATTAAAACCATTACTGCATCGTCTGCATCTTCGCCTTGCCCAAACACACTTTTCAAATATTGAAACACAAAAGTATGCGGCATAATCTTCGCATTCGTTGGCCAGAAATTATAAAAAGGTTCTCCATTTTTGTCTTTAAAATAGGAATATGTTTCAGTTGCTTTATCAATAATTAATTTTACTTTTTGTTGGTTCGGTTCATTCAATTGAAGCATCAGGTTACGCAACCCAAATGCAGTGATTGCCGTAAAGAAAAGATTATTATCCGGCTGGTAGTTATGCGGCGAACCGCCACATTCGCGAAACGAATAAAACATACCCGGGTAAAATTCACTACTGTCTTTCACCTGCATTGATGCAATATTGTCAATGACAGCGTTGATCAATAAACAGTCATTACTTTGCGCGTTGGTGTAACGACAAAAGCAAAAAAACAAAACAGGTATGATACAATATTTTTTCATTTTTTTTTTGCCAGGTATTTCTCCCTTCCTAATCGTTCCTTCCCGCCGGGTCGGTACTTTTGAACTGCAGTAATGCTTTGAACTGTAGGCTGTGGATTCATCTTTACGACTAACAAATCAACTGGTCAACAAATCAACTCCTCAAATTCGCGGTAGCTTCCATATATAATAAATCCACCTCAAAATATTGTAAGGCTTTTCCATATCACAGATCATATCTTTTCTTTCCATTTTCCACCAGTCAATTTTTCTTGCCCTGAGTTTTTGGAATTTAATAAACTGATCAAGTGCTACCAAACTTCTCGCATTGATGGTATTCATTACAATACAAAACTCCTTCTTGTCTTTTTCATGGTAAGGTAAAGCCATAATTTTTTTATTCTGTTCGGTAACCCGCTCAACAAATTTTTGTTTTAAAGCTGTAAAATCGCTGCTGGTATTTACGAGTGTGTAAATATTGTCACGCACATCTTTGTACAGATCAAAAACATCATTGCCAAGCTGGTATAAACTACCAGTCAAAAACAATACTTCCTGCATCTGTGTATCTGCTGCATCATCAAGACATTGATGATAAATGATTACAGATGCTGCACCCTTCGTATAAGTAATTCTTTCCAGTTCCGCCTGAGAAACGGAAGCACCAGTTTGTTTAACCGTTTCAACCTGTATATCCAAAACATTTTTTGAAGCTTCAAGATAGCGTGTTTTGTGCGGCACATGGTTAAGCAAATATGTTTGTATTTCTTTTGCTATGTGCGAAGAAAAAGTTGAAGCGCTATAACTTTCGGGGGTAAATGTTATACTGCGTATATTTTCAATGTCAAGCTTGTCAATATCAAAAAGGTCGTCGCCAACTGGTGTCAGTATGCCGAAAAGTGTAGCCCGTTTTCTTTCTTCTGCATTGAGCGTTTTGTTGTAAAGTCTTTTGTAACTGCTACATAAAAATGATGTAATAAAAAGTCCGTAGTATTTTTCAATTTTCCCTTTCTGTTCGGGTTGAAAGCTCCCGTTATACTTTGCCTCCAGTTCATCCAGGTAGGGAACGAGAAAATCTTTATTAAACCGCCGTTGGATCTTTATTTCTTTATAAACATTTCTAAAAGCGCTGATATAGCAGAGTAAACTCATTCGGTTATTGTTACTGTTCAAACGTACATAAAAAATTTCACGATGTATTGCTAATCGTGAATTGCGAATGGTGAATCGGCAATACCTGCTCTGCGTTGCCTTATAAAGTTCGATATGTACAATACTTCCGCCTCGGTGGGAAGGAACGAAGCCATAAAAACTAATGCCCGGCACAAAATAACGCTCTGCATTGCCACAGGCAGTTGCACTAACGCATGTCAGTTTGATTTATTAACTTGCGTGCTCTTTTTACTTTTAAATTAATTGTATGAACCTTGGATATTTTAGTTACCCGTTACCAGCGAATGAACCTGTATTGCAGTACGCACCTGGCTCTGCTGAAAAATTAGCACTCAAGAAAACGCTGGCCGAACTAAAAAAGAAAGCCATTGATGTGCCGATGTATATCGGCGGTAAGGCAGTAAGAACCGGTAAAAAAGTGGCCATGCACCCACCCCACGAAATTGCACATACACTCGGTTATTTTCATGCTGGTGAAGAAAAACATGTAAAAATGGCGATTGATGCGGCTATGAAAGCTAAAGAAAACTGGGCTAATATGCCGTGTGAAGAGAGAGCACATATTTTTTTAAAAGCTGCCGATCTTATGGCTACTAAATACCGCCCTTTTATTAACGGTTGTACCATGCTTGGACAAAGTAAAAGCGCTTACCAGGCTGAGATTGACAGCGCCTGCGAACTGATAGATTTTCTGCGTTTCAACGTACATTTTTTAAGTGAGATATACAAACAACAGCCGGTTTCTGCGCCAGGTATTCATAACCGGATGGAATGGCGCCCGCTGGAAGGATTTGTGCTCGCTATAACGCCGTTCAACTTCACTGCAATTGCCGGAAACCTTCCTTCATCGGCCGCTATGTGTGGAAATGTAGTGGTGTGGAAACCTGCCAATACCCAGGTTTATGCCGCACAAATGATCATGCGTATTTTTAAAGAGGCAGGCCTGCCCGATGGCGTAATTAACCTTGTTTATGTAGATGGGCCAACGCTTGGTAAAGTTTGCTTTGCCAATACCGATTTTGGTGGCGTTCATTTCACGGGATCTACCGGTGTTTTTAACCAAATGTGGAAAACGATTGGTGAAAATATTGGTATTTACAAATCGTACCCACGTATAGTGGGCGAAACAGGCGGTAAAGATTTTGTAATGGTTCACAAAAGTGCCGATCCTGATGTTGTTGCTACGGCACTTGCCCGAGGTGCTTTTGAATACCAGGGGCAAAAATGTTCTGCAGCTTCAAGGGCTTATATCCCCCATAATATTGCAGAAGCAGTTAAATCGAAACTGGTTGCCCAACTGGCATCTATGAAGATGGGTAGTGTGGAAGATTTTAGCAATTTTATTAATGCGGTTATTGATGAAAAAAGTTTTGATAAAATAGCTGCCTACATCAACAATGCAAAGAAAGACAGAAAGGCAAAAATTATTGCCGGTGGTAAATACGATAAAAGTGTGGGCTATTTTATTGAGCCAACTGTTATAGAGGCAAAAGACCCCAAGTATATAACCATGTGCGAAGAAATATTTGGCCCAGTACTTACCATTTACGTGTACGATGCAGACCAATTTGAGGAGACATTGACGCTCGTAGATACCACTTCGCCTTACGCATTAACAGGTTCTATTATTGCGCAGGACAGAGATGCGGTGGTGCTTGCTACCGCAAAACTCCGCAACGCTGCAGGTAACTTTTATATCAATGATAAACCAACGGGTGCCGTTGTGGGCCAGCAGCCGTTTGGCGGCGCAAGAGGCAGTGGTACCAACGATAAAGCGGGTAGTATGATCAATCTTTACCGCTGGCTTAGCGCAAGAACAATTAAAGAAACATTCAATCCCCCAACAGATTATCGCTATGCGTTTTTACAGGAATCGTAGTTTATTTGCAGCAGATATTTAAATACTCAAAGCCTTCGAAAGAAGGTTTTTTTTGAGCCCGGCTGAGGCGCTTTGGGAATCGTTCCTTGCGTCGCACCCTTGTACAACATCGCTTTGCGGAGCTTTAGCCTAAGTAGTTTAAAACAGCTTTAAATTTTTAGCAACAATTGAAGTATAAAAAAATCGGCTGCTTTTTTGTAAGTTTTAAATTTAGTAGGAGCTTAGTCTTTTAAATTGTGTTGCATGAATTATAAAAACCTGTTTATTATTTTTTGCTGTTTACTGGCAGCTTGCAGTGAGCCGGCATATAAAAATCCGCATATTGAAATTGAAACCAACCATGGAGATATCGAGTTGGAATTATATATAGATCAGGCACCAAAAACGGTAAAAGCATTTTTGCGTTATGTCGATTCGGATTACTATAAAAACGCAACGTTTTACAGAATCTTAAATGACGAGAACCAGCCATCCAATGCGCCTAAATCTGAATTAATTCAGGGTGGTATCTGGAAGACTAATTATAAACTTTCCGCATCGTTGCCCGGCATTGAGCATGAAACTACGCAGCAAACAAAAATTTTGCATAAAGACGGGGTTATTTCTCTTGCAAGACTGGCGCCGGGTACTGCCAATACCGAATTTTTTATTTGTGTGGGAGATCAGCCGGGTTTTGATTTTGGAGGTGTAAACAATGCAGATGGCAAGGGCTATGCAGCATTTGGGAAAGTGGTAAAGGGAATGAAGATCGTTAGCAATATTTATAATGCCCCCGAGAACGATCAGGAGTTTGACCCACCGGTTAATATTTATGGTATAAAAAGGCTTTAGCCCCTGAACATTAACAGCAAAACAGATGGCTGCAGAAAGCTGAAAAATGAACCGAAAGCACAAGAGTGCGACGCAACAAAAGCTAAATGCTTAGAATATTGCCGGGCCCATAAAAGAAATAAATTACTGATTAAAAAATAAACCTAACCGAATTGGAAAAATGATTTTAATTTAACCCACATTTGGAGCTGAAACTATATTTTTGAAATCCCGTATATATGATTGCATTTGTAAGAGGAAAATTTATTAGCAAGACACCCGCCCAGGTTATTGTAGACGTGAACGGCGTGGGCTATGAACTACAGATAAGTTTACATACTTACTCATTTATAAGCAATAAAAATGATGGCCAATTAGTTACTTACCTGCACATAACGGAGAACGCCCAAACGTTGTTTGGATTTTTCGCTCAGGATGAAAAAGAGCTTTTTATGCAGCTGATAAGTGTGTCTGGTGTTGGTGCATCTACGGCAAGAATGATGTTGAGTGGGCTAAAACCTGATGAAATTATTAAAGCAATTGTTCAGGGCAATACCAAACTGTTGGAAAGCGTTAAGGGTATCGGACGTAAAACAGCTGAAAGGCTGGTGCTGGAATTGAGGGACAAGCTTGGTAAAATTTCATTGGAAAATGTAGGATTTGCAACTAATAATTACCGTTCTCAGGATCAGGATGCGGTGACGGCTTTGATTGGCTTGGGGATTGGAAAACAGATGGCGGAATCGGCAGTAAAAAAAGTTTCAGAATCTGCTAAAGAAGCACTTTCTTTGGAAGATATTATTAAACAGGCACTTAAAAATTTATAACCTATCGCAAATACTTCTACTTAACCAGAGCGACTGAACATTGGCGAATATTTTTCGATTAATAATATTTACATTATTGTCTTTTTTTTGCTCCGCATTGCTGAATGATGCAGTGGCGCAAAAGGTGGATACTATAAAGCCTTCAAAAAAGGATACCCTTCGGTTTCCAATAAAAGACAGGCGGGGCGACCGCTTTTCCTGGCGCTCCAATAACCCTTTTGATCTTAATGATACCTCGCTAGTAAAACAGGATATTGAGTTTGACCCGGTTACAAAGGAATATTTTATTACCGAGAAAATCGGCAATACCCTCTATCGTAAACCAACCTACCTCAGTTTTGAAGAGTTTCAAAAATTACAGGCAAATCAGTCAGAGCGGGATTATTTTAATTCCCGTTCCCGAACACTTTTTGACCTAAACCGAAAAACCGCCAGACCCAAACCAAGGGTTTATGATCAGTTGTTCGACAGGGTTTTTGGTGTGGCGCCAGGAGGGTTAAAGGTGGATATTAAACCACAGGGGTCGGTGGATATCACCGCAGGCTACCAGGGGCAGAATGTAAAGAATCCCACGTTACCGGAGGCTGCCAGAAAGAATGGTGGTTTTGATTTTAATATGGATGCCAATGTGAACATCAATGCTAATATTGGCGATAAACTTAAACTCCCTATCAGCTATAATACCCTCGCCAATTTTGATTTTGAAAACCAGCTAAAATTTGATTACAAAGGCAAGGACGATGAGATTTTAAAATCTGTGGAAGCGGGTAATATTTCCTGGCAAAGCAAGGGTAGTTTAATGGCCAGTGTGCAAAGCTTGTTTGGTTTAAAGACGGAGTTGCAGTTTGGAAAATTATTTGTTACTTCTGCCATTGCCAGCCAGCGTTCGCAGCGCCAGTCACTAACATTGCAAGGCGGTGGTTTAAACCAGATAGTTAACAAGAAGCTGGATGATTATGAAGAGAACAAGCACTTTCTGATGGCTCAGTATTTCAGGAAAAATTATAATAAGGCCATGAAAAACCTGCCAGTTGTAAATAGTCAGGTGCAGGTTTTGAGATTGGAAGTATGGCTAACAAACCGCAACGGAGCAACAACCAATACGAGAGCTATTGTGGGCTTTATGGATCTGGGAGAATATCAGCCGTATAATCCTAATGTTCATTCCTTAACCAGCAGTGATCTTCCTCAAAATGGAAGCAACGATCTTTATCCATTTCTCGCCGGTGAAGATATCAACAGGAACCCTGCAATGATCAACACCATATTGCTGGGCAAAGGGTTAACTCCGGTAAATGATTTTGAAAAGACATTTGCAAGGAAATTAGACCCGAGTGAATATTATTTTAATCCACAGGTAGGTTTTCTTTCCCTTAACCAGCAATTGCAACCCGATGACGTTCTAGCAATAGCATTTCAATACACTTATAACGGAAGGGTATACCAGGTGGGAGAGTTTTCGCAGGATGTAACGGTGGACTCGACTCAGGGTGTGCAGAAAAACCTTTTTCTGAAGTTATTAAAAGCAACCTCTCAAAGGTCGGAGCTTCCTTTATGGGGCCTTATGATGAAGAATGTTTATTCACTTGATGTGAGTGGGTTACAAAGGGATGGTTTTAATCTTAATGTACTTTACCAGGAACCAAGTGGTGGTCTTAAACGCTACCTTCCGGAAAGCAGCCCTGAATTTTCCGGAAAATCCCTTTTGTCTGTACTTAATCTTGACAGATTAAATAACAGGAATGATCCATTGCCAGACGGACAATATGATTTTGTTGATAGTTTTACCGTTTTATCACAACAGGGTAAAATTATGTTTCCTGTGCTGGAACCATTTGGTTCTTATCTTGACAGCACTGCATTAAAAGGGCTCCCGCAGGATGTAAAAGATAAATACTTGTACACACAATTATACGATTCCATAAAAGCAATAGCCCAAACTTATGCCAACCTTAACCGCTTTTATGTGCAGGGAACAGTAAAGGGCAGTTCCACAACAGATATTTACCTGGGAGGTTTTAACATCCCCCCTGGATCTGTGACTGTAAGTGCCGGCGGACAGACATTGCAGGAGAATGTAGATTACGTTATTGATTATAATTTGGGCACCCTTAAGGTAATTAATCAGGCAATTCTTAATTCCGGTGTGCCAGTAAATGTTCAGTACGAAAATAATGCGAGTTTTGGAATTCAGCAGCGAAGTTTTATGGCTTTGCGGCTTGACTACCTCGCCAATAAAAAACTATCGCTGGGGGCAACCATGCAAAGGTTAACGGAGCGGCCTTATTTTACGAAAGTGAACTACGGTGAGGATCCGATTCAGAATACGATGTATGGCGTAGATTTTAACTACAGGTCAGAGTTACCTGGTTTGACGAGACTTCTTAATAAATTACCCAATTATAATTCAAAGACAATAAGTACCATCAATGCTTACGGGGAGGCCGCCGTACTAAAACCAGGTCACCCTAAACAAATAGGAAAGGGAAATGCTGGCCTGATATATATTGATGATTTTGAAGGAGCTACGAGCAGCATTGATTTGCGTTTTCCTTTTATATCTTGGACTTTGGCCAGTACGCCACAGGGAAACGGAAGGTTTCCGGAAGCTACACTCACTGATAGCATCGACTACGGTAAGAACAGAGCAAAACTCGCCTGGTATAATATTGAACCAACATTACAGGATAAATCGAGCCCTAATAATCCGTTAAAAGGCAATTTAGCAGCGCTAAGCGACCCAAGAGTTAGAGCAGTCTATACTAAAGAGTTGTTTCCGCAAAGATCAACAAATATAACCGACGTATTAAACGCAACTTTTGATCTGGCCTATTATCCAACCGACGCGGGACCTTATAATTTTACCGATGATAAGGCTAACCGGGATGCAAATGGAAAACTTACCAATCCTAGACAAAGATGGGGTGGCATCATGCGTAATATTGACCAGACTGATTTTGAAACCGGCAATATCGAATTTATCGAATTCTGGGTTCAGGACCCCTTCATAAAAAATCCTTCCAGCTCGGGAGGTAAACTCTTTCTTAATTTAGGCAATATAAGTGAAGATGTTTTAAAGGATGGTATGAGGTTTTATGAGAATGGCCTTAATACGCCAAATCAACCCTCTGCCATAGACAGTTCCAGCGTTTGGGGTAATACACCAGTCAACCCTATTCAGGTAACCCAGGCTTTTAGCAATGACCCTGCTGACAGGGGGTATCAGGATATTGGGTTTGATGGCCTCGATGATGCTGGCGAAAAAGTCAAAAGGCAAAAATATCTTCAAGATCTGGCTGCTAATTTTGGAACTGCCTCGAATGTTTATCAAAATGCACTTCGAGATCCTTCTAATGACGACTACAAATGGTATCGTGATCCTACCTATGATGCCACTAACACCGATATCTTAGGTCGCTACAAAGATTTTAATAACCCCCAGGGAAATTCTCCTGTGGCTACTGGTAATTCCCCATTTTCACCTGCTGCCACACTTTATCCGGATAATGAAGATTTAAACAGGGATAATACTTTGAATGAAACCGAGGAATATTATGAATATCAGATTGATTTAAACCCGGGTTTAGATGTGGGTGTTACCAAATATATAACCGATAAGCGTGTTATCAATGCGAGGCTTGCTGATGGAACCACATCAACTGAAAATTGGTTTCTTTTCAGGATACCAATAAAAAATTATACCAGTAAGGTGGGTAAGATTCCTGATTTCAAGTCAATACGTTTTATAAGGATGTACATGACAGATTTTGAAGACTCGGTTGTTATGCGTTTCTCCAGTCTTGATCTCGTTCGTAATCAATGGAGAACATTTACTTATAATTTAGATACCGTTGGCTCCTATACAGCAATAACGCCAGGCAATACTACTATGAATGTACTTGCCGTAAACGTTGAAGAAAACAGTGGGCGTCAACCTATTCCTTATAAAATTCCTCCTGGCATCGAACGGGTTCAGCTGCTGGGTAACAATGGTGTAAATCTTTTGCAGAACGAGCAAGCAATGAGCTTAAAGATAAGCAGTCTCAATAAGAATGATTCAAGGGCTGTTTTTAAGACGCTCAACCTTGATATGCGGCAGTACGGGCAATTATCTATGTTCCTGCATGCTGAATCCGTAATAGGACAGAGGCCTGTTCAATCCGGTGAATTAATGGCTGTAATTCGAATAGGACAAGATTTCCTGAATAATTACTATGAAGTAAAAATACCTTTGAAAATAACAGAACCCAGCAGTACGGCTACAGCGGATCAGATATGGCCAATTGAAAATAATCTTGATTTTTTGCTTCAGGACCTGGTGCAGCTTAAACTCAAGAGGAATAGCTCCGGCGCATCGGTGAGTACTATTTATCGTGAACAACAGGGAACTAAAACAATTTCCTTATTAGGTAATCCCAACCTTGGTGAGGTGCAGGGATTTTTAATAGGAATTGAAAATGCATCTGCTTCTTCGGACCCGCTTTATGCCGAGGTTTGGGTTAACGAATTGCGACTTTCAAGTATTGATGAAAATGGGGGATATGCAGCGTTAGGAAGGGTAGACTTACAATTAGCGGATTTAGGTTCCTTGTCGCTTTCTGCAAATACTTATACACAAGGGTTTGGCACCATAGAACAGCGGGCGAACGAAAGGGCAAGAGATAATCTTTTACAATTTGATGCAGCACTTACTTTAGACGCCGGTAAACTACTCCCTAAAAAAGCCGGTATCACCATACCTGTTTATGCAAGTATAAATAAAAACATTCTTACTCCTCAATACGATCCTTACGATAAAGATGTGAAATACAGTTACAAGCTGGATAATGCCGGAGGAAAACGCGATTCAATAAAAAACGTGGCAACGGATCAAACTACGATTACTACTGTTAATCTTACGAACATGCGTTTTGGACAAAATGGTAAAAAGCCGAAATTGTGGAGCATAAGTAATTTTGATGTTAGCTATTCTTACACAAAATTCCAGCAAATTAACCCCCTTATTTTATTAAACAGCGTCGTAAAGCACCGGGCTGGTCTTGGTTATACCTATAATTCCAATTCAAAGTTTATAGAGCCTTTCAAAAGAAAAATAAAAAATAAAAGCCCATGGCTTGGCCTCGTTCGCGACTTAAACATAAATCCAATACCATCTCTCTTAAGTTTCAGGGCTGACATAAACCGGCAGTTTGGAAAATTTACTCCACGTATTGTCAACACTTTTGATAATACCGTTGAAAGGGTTGATACCACGTATGACAAGTATTTTACGTTTGACCGTTTCTACAATCTGCGTTGGGATCTTACCCGTAGCCTAAATTTTGATTTTAGCGCAACAAACCTGGCCAGAGTAGATGAACCTATTGGATTAATAAATACCAAACAAAAAAAAGACACTATTCGAAGTAACCTGTTTGGTGGAGGCCGCAACACTACCTATCAGCAAAGAGCGGTTTTCAGCTATAATTTCCCGTTAAGCAAATTGCCCCTTACTGACTGGATCACGTCAAGGTATAGTTATACAACCAGTTACAATTGGATAGCTGCAAGCCAGCTTGCCCGTAACCTGGGTAACATTATTGAAAACAGCCAGCAAAATACTTTGAATACAGAGTTCGATTTTTCCAGATTATATGGAAAATCTAAGTGGCTGGATAAAATGAACCAACCTGAGAACAACGATGAAAATGAAACAAAAGACAAGCAGAATCCCAACGGCGATACAACTATTGTTATAAAGCCAAGGGCAGAAGTTATAAAAGATTTAAAAGGTAAATCAAAAAGACATGCCCTGCAAAAATGGAGAGCAAAAAAGCGACTGGTACGTAAAACAGAGCGAAATGGTAAAGAAGTAACCGGTCCCGGTGGTGTTATAAAAACAACCGTAGGTGTGCTTACAATGGTAAAAAGAGTGTCAGTCAATTATAGCGAAAATTATAACAGCCGTATACCTGGCTACACCGACAGCACTAAATTTTTAGGGCAGAACTTTAGAAGTATGCAGCCAGGTCTGGATTATGTTCTCGGCAAGCAGCCCGATACCTCCTGGTTAAATAGAAAAGCTGCCCAGGGTGTTATTTCGAGAGACAGTTCATTCAATCTATTGTTCACCCAAAATTTTGAACAGCGCCTAAGTATTACCGCACAGCTGGAGCCTTTTAAAGAATTTGTAATAGATATTAACTTAGATAAATCATTTACAAAGAATTACAGCGAACTATACAAGGATACTACCGGCACCGGCAATAACTTTGGCCACCTGAGTCCACTTGCGGGTGGCGGATTTAGTGTTTCCTATATCAGTTATAAAACACTGTTCGAAAAATATAAACCAACCCAGGTTTCAAAAACCTTCAATCAGTTTCAGGATTTCAGGCAAATAATCGCCGGACGCCTTGCAAAGTCTAACCCTTATTGGAAAGAAGCTGGCTCCCAAACAACTACCGATGTTAATGGCGTTGTTTATCCCGTTGGCTATGGCCGTTATTCTCAGGATGTATTAATACCCGCATTCCTTGCGGCTTATACAGGTAAAGATCCCAATAGTGTGGCGTTGATAACCCAGTCGAACCCTAATGTGAAAGCCAATCCTTTCAGTGGTATTAAACCATTGCCGAACTGGAGGGTAACTTATACGGGGCTCACAAAAATTGGGGCACTTGCAAACGTTTTCAGCAATATCACTTTAACCCACGGATACAGCTCTACGCTTAGCCTCAATACGTTCGCAAGTGCGTTGCTGTATTATGATCCGTTCCAATATAGTGCTCCTAAATTTATTGATACTATTTCGGGTAACTATGTGCCATTTTTCCTGGTACCAAACCTTACCATTCAGGAATCGTTCTCGCCTTTAATTGGTATTGATATAACTACTACCTCACAAACCAACATGAGGTTCGAGTACAAAAAAAGCAGGCAGCTAAGTTTAAGCCTCATAGACTACCAGTTAAGCGAAGTACGCAGCACCGAGTGGAGTTTTGGAGGAAGTTACCGGCAGAAAGGCGTAAAGCTTCCGTTCAAACTGCCATTTATAAAACAGACCGAGGAAGGTAACGACATCAACGTAAACCTCGATCTTTCTTTACGCGACGATGTGCAGAGCAACAGCCGGCTCGATCAGGCAAATGCATATAGTACGGGTGGGCAAAAAGTGATCAGTATACAGCCTTCTATAGACTATGTTGTTAGTAACCGAATAAACCTGAAGTTCTATTTCGATCAGCAGCGCGTTATTCCTTACATTTCAACATCGGCGCCCATCACCAATACCAGGGCAGGTTTGCAGATACGTATTTCACTTGCACCCAATACACCATAGTTATTATTTACCATTTAAAAGCAGCCAATACATTTTTTGTACCAGGCAGTTATTTATCTATCGGGCTTTTCTTGCGTCGCACTCTTGTACATTTGTACTTTAACGGGCACAATGCAGGCGGCTTACAAAACCATAAGGGTACTTGTCTATGCATGTAAGAATTCTAGCGTATTTGTGCGTGCAAAAATGTCTATTATATTATAGCCAAACGATGGAATACAGGAACCGTTCAATACATCCAACATACCGTGCTCAATATATGTTCAACGGCACAAGAGCGCGACGCAACAGGCGATCACCAAAGAACTATTGTCCGGCTACAAAAAAAAATACCCTGCAATTGTTATGCAATATTTCAATATTTATCTTTTTATTCCTGCCATTTTTCAGTAATGCCCAGCCTTCAGAACAAACAACGACTGGTAAAAAAATAACGCTTCATTTTGTAAACATGGTGGGGGAGAAACTGCTGCAAACAGACAGCATTTATCAAAATGGTTTTGGCGAACCATTCACTATACGAAATTTTAAATACTACGTTTCAAATATTGTTTTGCTCGATGACGCAACGGGAAAAGCACAAGCATATACCGATGAATATTTTCTTGTTGATGAAGCAGACAGCGCATCAAAAAATATTGAATTAACTACAACACTTGATCAGGTTACTT
>JBBRDW010000075.1:0-22341 GCA_038203525.1 Chitinophagales bacterium
GAATAAGCTAATTAAACAAATTATATATTTCTCTTTAAGGCACAGGTATCTTGTTTTCTTTTTAACGGCAGTGCTTGCTGTGATTGGTTTTGTAAGTTACAGGAATACGCCCATTGAAACTTTTCCTGATGTTACCAATACGCAAATCATCATCATAACACAATGGCCCGGGCGCAGTGCCGAAGAGATAGAAAAATTTATAACCATACCACTTGAAACGGTACTTAACAGCGTACAGAAAAAAGTAAACCTGCGCACTACTTCATCTTTTGGTTTAAGTTATGTGCGCATTATTTTTGATGACGATGTGGATGATGCATTTGCAAGGCAACAGGTATTAAGCAGGCTAAGCAATGCAGACCTGCCCGATGGAATAAAGCCGGAAATAGAGCCGCCTTATGGGCCAACAGGGGAAATTTACCGCTATACATTAGACAGTAAAACACGCAGTGTACGCGACCTTAACACTATACAGCAATGGGTTCTTGACAGGCAGTTTAAATCTATACCTGGTGTTGCTGATGTAAACAGTTTTGGAGGTGAAGAAAAAAGTTACGAGATAAGTGTAAACCCAGATTACCTGAATAAATATGGGCTTACATCACTTGATGTATATAATGCCGTTACAAAAAGTAATGTTAATGTGGGCGGTGATATAATTGAAAAAAACGGTCAGGCTTATGTTGTTCGCGGCATTGGTTTGATCAACAGTATTGATGAAATAAACGATATTATTATTACAAAAATAAATGGCGTGCCCATTCTGGTAAAAAATGTTGCCAATGTAATAGAAACCGGAAAGCCAAGACTGGGGCAGGTTTCAAGAGACGACAATGAAGATGTGATTGAAGGAATTATTGTAATGCGCAAAGGCGAAAATCCCAGTGCAGTACTTGATCTTATCCGCGCCAAAATTAAAGACCTCAACGAAAATGTTTTGCCCAAAGATGTGCAGATAAATACATTTTACGACCGTACCAACCTTATGGATTTTTGTACCGAAACAGTAATCCATAATTTGATGGAAGGAATAATACTTGTTACGGTAATTGTATTCCTGTTCATGGCAGATTGGCGAACAACGGTTACAGTTAGTATCATCATTCCATTATCGTTACTTTTCGCCTTTATGTGTATGCGCATGATGGGGATGACAGCAAACCTGCTCTCCATGGGTGCCGTAGATTTTGGTATCATTATAGACGGAGCAGTGGTAATGGTAGAAGGCTTATTTGTGGCACTGGATGCACGTGCAAGAGAAGTTGGTATGGAGAAATTCAACAAGCTTGCCAAGCTTGGCCTTTTTAAGAACGTTGGCACGGAGATGGGGAAGTCCATCTTCTTTTCGAAGATCATTATTCTTACCTGCCTTATACCCATTTTTGCCTTCCAGAAAGTAGAGGGAAAAATGTTTTCGCCCCTGGCTTATACGCTTGGCTTTGCCTTGCTGGGTGCTTTGCTATTTACACTAACACTGGTGCCTGCCTTGTCAAGCATATTACTTAAAAAGAACGTAAGAGAAAAGCACAATCCGGTCGTAATATTTTTTGAAAAGGGTACTAATAAATTGTTTGTAAAAGCATACAAATATCCCAAAACAAGTCTGCTGATCGCATTCACATTTATGGGGCTCACCTTTTTCTCCGTCAAGTTTTTAGGAACAGAATTTCTACCCGATCTAAATGAAGGCGCTTTGTGGGTTGAAGCGGAATTACCAATGAGCTCAAGCCTTCCCCAGGCGGTTGGTATTTCAGAAAAAATGGTTCAGATCATTAGTAAGTATCCTGAAGTAAAACAAACGCTATCGCAGGTAGGAAGAACAAATGACGGCACCGATCCCAAAGGCTTTTTTGATGTACAGATACAGGTTGATCTTAAGCCCGGAAAAGAATGGCGCAGGGGATTAACAAACGATGCATTGATCGATAGTATGGATGGTCAGCTTAAGAAAATTTCAGGCGTTGTGTTCAACTACTCACAGCCGATTCGCGATAATGTTGAAGAAGCTGTTTCAGGCCTAAATGCATCTATGGCTGTTAAAATATTTGGACCTGATTTTCATACCCTTGATAGCCTGGCCGATAAGGTAAAAGCAATACTTATAAACGTAAAAGGAATAGAAGACCTCGGTGTTTTACGCAACCTTGGGCAGCCCGAATTCAGGATAGAACTGGATCAGCAGAAAATGGCACTTTATGGGGTTACAACGGCCGATGCCCAATCGGTAATTGAAATGGCGATTGGTGGTAAAGCAGCTACACAGCTGTACGAAGATGAACGGCGTTTTGATGTACGTGTCCGTTATCAAAAAGATTACCGCGATACCCAGGAGAAAATTATGCATTTGATGGTGCCCACCCAGGATAGCGCCAAAATTCCAATCAGCGAAATTGCTACCGTAAAAACAATTACCGGCCCTGCATTTATTTATCGCGATAATAACAGCCGCTATATTGGCGTAAAATTTTCGGTGCGTGGCAGAGACCTTGGTAGCACTATTGAAGATGCACAGCAACAGGTAAAGGAAATAATTGTTCCTCCAAAGGGGTATACCGCCACATGGAACGGTGAATTTGAAAACCAGGTACGTGCAACACAGCGTTTAAAACAGGTTGTTCCGCTTTGCCTGCTGGGTATTTTTCTTATTCTTTTTATGGCTTTTGGCAATGTAAAAGATGCCTTGCTTACAATAATGAACGTGCCGTTTGCATTGATCGGAGGCATATTAGCACTGCACATTACAGGAACAAATTTCAGCATTAGTGCAGGCATTGGTTTTATTGCACTGTTTGGTGTATGTATTCAAAACGGCGTAATACTCATTAGTGTTTTCAAGAAAAATCTTGATGCGAAAATGCATTTAGACGAAGCTGTTTTACAAGGCGTAATTTCAAGGGTACGGCCAGTGGTTATGACGGCATTAATGGCTGCTATTGGTTTGTTGCCTGCAGCCATGTCAACCGGTATTGGTAGTGAAACACAAAAGCCTTTAGCAATCGTTGTAATCGGGGGTTTAATAACCTGCACCATTCTAACGCTGCTTATTTTACCAGTTATTTATTCATTGGTTTATAAGCTTATTCATTACAGCGCCAACAGAAAGTTGCTAAAAAAAATGGGGGCTGTTAGTAAGTAATTTAAACACATATATACTTACATCTGGCCGGATAATTTTATCCGGCTTTTTTAATTACCTGTCATTGTTATTAATATTTTTTTTGAACCTGGCAGTAGAATATCTATGATGCTTTTGTTGCGTCGCACTCTTGTACATTCTGATGATGCCTGAGCAGCACAAGTAGAATTTGTTAGGTATATTTTTGATGCAAAATACTTAATTGCCCGTCATCTCAATGCTACAGTTGGTCCAGCCGTCATCAAACTTTGCATTGTAATATTTTCTGTAAAAATTTATGGCAGGTTCGTTCCAGTTAAGTACCTGCCACATAATGCCACTCAATTTTTTTTCTTTGGCTTCAACAATTAATGCATCCAGCAACAATTTACCAACACCTTTACCCCTTGCTTTTTCTGTTACCACCAAATCTTCCAGGTACATTCTTTGGCCTTTCCAGGTAGAGTAGCGAATATAGTATAGTGCAAACCCCATAATCTCGTCCCCTGCTTTGGAGTGGTTAGGGTAGGCTGCCACAATTGCCCACCACACAGGTTTTTCACCGAAACCACTTTCTTCAAAATGTTCCAATGTTACGGTTACTTCATCCGGTGCTTTTTCATAAACAGCAAGCTCTGTTATCAGTTCGAGCACTCTTGGGCAATCTTCTTTAACGGCTTTTCGAATGGTAATCTTTTCCATTTATTTTAATTAATCGTATTCGCTCCATCCTTAAAATATTCAATAACTATGTTTCTTACCGCTTCTGCACAACCAAACGATAATGTAAATCCACTACCACCATGACCATAGTTGTGAATGATGTTTGTACCTTCTTCTCTTTCTAATCTTACTTCCGGGCGGTACGGCCTAAGACCTGCCCAGTTGCCAATTACCTGTTGCTTTTTCAATTCCGGAAAAACTTCGTAAGCATTGGTTAGTAAACGTTCAAGCGTTTGTGGCTCGGTGGTGTCTGTTTCAACCCGCTCTTCATAAGTGCCGCCAATAATAATGGCATCTTTGCGGGGTACCACATACATTGGCTTTTCATTATCAATATAAAGGTTCAAGCCTTCTCTAGGCGAGAGCAATGCTACCTGCCCTCGAACGGGTATCAGCGCATTGTCATTGCATAATTTTCTGGAACCTAATGCTGAGCAATTGACAACGATATCATAGTCAATTGCAAATTCATCTAAGTCAACTACTTCTTTTTCGATAAATGTTACGCCATTTTGTTTTAATTGTTGCTGCAGGTAAGGGAGAAAAATTTGGGTCTCAATTAAAGGTACGGTAATGTCGTAGCTTTTCGCAACGCCTTGTTGCAACTCCGGTTCATCCATCACTCTTAAAGAACCTGCGGGCATAAAATCTATCCAGATGGGTTCTTTATCATCTACGTTTTCTCTCAACACTTTAATCAGATGCTGCATACTAATACCGGCTTCGGGAATTGCTGTAAAAGCCTTGTAATAATTGTAGCTGATATTGCACCATTCAATACCTCTTTGATCGTTCCTTATATGATAGGGGAACCAGAATGCTGCGGCCTTATTGCTGGTAATATTTGGAGAAAATGCTTTGGCATAAATAGTAATATTATAACCTTCATTGATTAAAAGGTACGCGGTTGACATTCCGCTGATGCCTGCTCCTACAATCGCAATGTTCTTGCTCATACTAAAAATAATAAGCGATAAAATTATAGATTTAAACCTTAGCAACCTGCCAGAGCTTTCGAAAGCTGAAAAGAATTACTCCAGTAAATGTATGCGACGCACGGAGTGTTGAAACATTGACCAAATTCCGGACTGCTAAAAATAAAATACCGCCGGTCCATAAAATAGGAACAAGGTTAAAACTCCCGTTGTTAGAACTGTTCCGAAGGGCAATTCGAACGCAGGAGATGTCTACGGCTGACTTTATCAAACAGAAAGTGTAAAGCTATGGCAAATGGTTATTGGCTGTTTATGCTCATTAAATGATCAGCATGTACAAGTGTGCGACGCAAGGAACGATGCCCAATGATATACTGCCGGGCCAATAATTGTATTTGTATATTATTGGTCTTTGAACTTCCGTTGTTGAACAAGTGAAAGCCCTCCAATTACAAAAAGTACGCCTGTGCAGGTATAAAGTGTAATGGCTTCTTTCATTAAAACAGCGGCGAGAATAAAACCGAAAATAGGGCAGAGAAACAGCCAGAATGCGGCTTTTACAGCATTATCTTTTAGCAGATACAACCAAAGTTGCACAGCACCAATTGAAACAGGGCCAGCGAGCCACAGAACGGATCCAATCCAAACTACATCGTAGAGGTTTTTGCTTTTATCATAAAAGAAAAAAAGAAAGGGAATAAGAAAAATACCCCCAATTAAAGTTTGCCAACCATTGATGGTAATAATATGGAGTCCATTCCATTTATTGTTAGAAAAATACAACGCACCTACCGAATAAGAAAGCATACTTATAATGAGAATAACTAACCCTTCTGGAGTGGCAAAGCTATTTTGCAACAGGGGATAGGCTGCAATAATTACCCCCGCCATGCAAAGCAAAAGGCTGTAAATGGTTACGGATTTTATTTTCTGTTTAAACCACAATGCGCCGATAATACTTATGAAAACGGGATTGGTAGCAATGGAAAGTGAACCAAGCCCCGCAGAAATATGCTGCATTGCTATTACATAAAGACCGAGGTAAATGCTGATGTTCAACAAGCCATAAACAGCAAGCTGTTTCCATTCATTTTTTGCCGGCAAGCGGTTCCTGAAAATCACATGAGACGCAAAGAGCATGGTAATGCCCGCCACAAAAAAACGGGTTACAGCTATTACAAAAGGTTGCGCAACTGTTAACCCAATTTTTGTAGCCACTGATGCCGAAGACCAAAGAAATGCAAAGCAAATTCCGGTTGCTATAAGTGTTAGTTTACCTGATGGTCTATTTTTCAAATTTTGTCAAACTTATTTTTGCGCAAAATAAAAGTATTGTGGCGAAGAATTGTGCAACGTAGATTAAGTTGCAATTGGGTTAGATCACTGGTGCAGTTATTTACTTTTTGGTAAAAGGATATGAAGTACTTTTTTTGAGCCCGGCGTAAACCCCAAAAAATACCTCATATTTAAAAGTTGAAAAAGTTTCAATTTTGAATGAGTAAATAACAAACCACAAGACTTGCAATGGCAAAAATTGTAATTAGCATAAAGCGGGAGTTGCAAATTGCAGGGGGAAATTCACTGACGACAGTTGTACATACGATGAAATAGTTGCAAGGCAGCCCTTCCTAACTGCTCTACGCAGGCAGGTACGATGCCATAAAATAATAAAGCCGAAATCCTTCAATATTAGCTTTTTGGGGTTTTTTATCCGGATTTATAAAAATGACTACTATTTAAAAGATGCGGACCATGGCAAAATTTCTTGATGCGTCATTTTTTGTAACTGAGTATAATGCAGCGTATATAAGGAAAAGCGTTAGTAAGTGCTTCGCATTCTTTCCAGTGCCTTTTGTTTAAGGTTAGATACAGACTGATAGTTGATACTCATAACATCTGCAATCTGGTTATGATCGATGCCGGCGAAATAGTGCAGGTAAATAACTTCCTTTTGACGTTTAGGAAGTATGTTTAGTAACTGAAGTATTTTATGCTGCAGGGTACGTTTTTCTTCTTTTTTCATCACAATCTCGTCCTGCGAAAATGTGATATCGGGTTGATGTATGACAGGCAATTTGAGTTCCTGTAAATGTAATTTACGCAGGGTATTAAGAATATGCCTGCGCAATGCGGTAATCATGTATGGTTTTACAAATTTTACTACTGGCAGTGTTTCTCTTTTGGTCCACAGTTTAATAAACAGCTCCTGCACGCACTCGGCGGAACGGTCCTCATCGCCATCCTGCATTTTAAGCGCATAGTTATAGAGCACATTGAACAGCATTTTATGCAACTGGGCAAATCCCTGTTCATCGCCACTTATAAAGCTCTGCCAATTTTCTGCCAAAGCATTAGCTTCTGGAGTATCAGACATAATTTTCATAAAGTTTTGAAATCCATTTGGATCAGAAAAATTTCAGTAATTTTTACCATACAGCAATTTTTTTGGAATTTCATTTAGAGCAACCTGCTGGAAATGGAAAGTAGAAACCGTTACCCTTTCTGCAATCGTTCCCGAAATACTTTAGTTAAAAAAGACACGAATTGTGATTTGTAAACTTACTGTGGCAAGTCGCCAATTTCCTAATAATCTTCTACGTCACTACTACTACAGACCTATCAAAAATGTTATTTCAATAAAAAAGTAATACATCTTTACTACTTCACAATACTTTGTCAGTTTTTAAAAATTACTTTCTGAAGAATTATTAAGTCTGCTTGTTGGGGATATTTTTCCCGGTTTTAAGATTTGAATATGAAATCACAAATAGGAGCTGAACAAAAAATTATTCAGGAATTCAATACCAAGAAGTGTACAAAAATTGTCATTTGGACAGTGAGTTATTACCGATGCTATTTTCCCAAAGATAGCGGTCGAGATATTTGTGATGGGGTACATTGGGGGCAAAACATTTTATCAAACCTACAAAAATCAAATTGAAAACAAGCTTTTCTGCAAACTCCGAGGATGGGCAGACAGCTATGGTTGGAGTATCAAATTAAATAAAAAAAACCGTGATTACTGAATTAAAATCCAGCAACCACGGTTTTGAAAATTAAGATAAATTTCTTTGTCAGAATCAGTTATTCAAGTATCAGTTTAGCGCTCTGCTTTGTTTTGCCATCAGACAGTTGTACCAAGTACAAACCTCTTGGCAAGTTGCCGGCACTGATTGTTTGAACAGAATTAGCCTGGCTCTTATTGAAAATTACTGTTTTAACCACTTTGCCGTTTGAGCTTACAATCGTGAAAGTCGCACTGCTTTCAATTGCACTCAACGCAATCGTAAACTTGTCTTTTGCCGGATTAGGGAACAAAGACAGTTTTGTACTATTGATCTTATCAAAAGATAAAGAAGCTGTTGCAGTATAAACAGCTTTACCGTCAAAGTCAACCTGCTTTATACGGTAATAATTAATACCTGTTACCGGTGCAGCATCTGTTGCAGAATAGTTGCGGGCAGCAGTACCAGCATTACTACCATTGATAAAGTTGATTTGTTTCCAGTTTACCGCATCGCTGCTGCGCTCTATGCTGAAACCTTTATTATTCTGCTCAAATGCTGTACTCCACTGAATGAACGCAGTGTTATTTTTCTTTGTAACAGTAAAACCAGCAAAGTTTATTGGTAGTAATTGGTTGTAGAGGTAAACGTTGTCAACATACACCGTACCGGAACCAACAAATAACATTTGTGCTAAATGTGCCTTGGTTGTTAGCCCTGCAAAGCTTGACAAAGGAATATCATAGCTTGACCATTGCCCTGCAACAGGAGCGGGCGATAATTCATACTCAATGGATTCTTTATCGTCACCACCACCAAAAGCACCATCTGCACCAAAGTCTACCAGTTTTACCTTTAGCGGTGCTGCTGTTGGTATCCAAACATCTACATGGTAATAATCCATGTTGGTGGCATTTATGGGGTTCGTTGTAAATTCAACACCTGCATAAGCAAGCCCCGTATATTTCTTTGTATCATTACCAGCAATTTGAACATCAGCAACATCGGCTACATCCCAAACTGCAGACCAGGTATCAACTGGTACATTGGTATAGGCATTGCTGAACAATGAAATTACACCAGCAGCATTCCTTGTTGGGGTAGGAGCCGGAGTAGTAGGCTCGCTAGCAACAGTACCTGCTTTATAGAAATAGAGGTTATCATAGTAAACCGTGCTGCTACCCGATGGCGTACCTACAAATTTGAATTGAATAATGGCACTCAATGGTATCGTATAACTAGACAGATCAATATCAAAACTGTTCCAGCCAGAAAGCGTTGGGTTAAGCGTTACAAACTGTTCGGGTTGACCGCTAACAATTGGGTAAACATCAAAGGCCGTGCAATTTGGTGTCCAAACATCAATATGCAACTTGGTCATTGCCGATGCATTGATAGGGCTTGCAAACTCAACACCCTGATAATTTAAACTTGCGTATTTTTTTGTTGCGTTACCAGCAATGTTTACGTCAGATACAATGGTTGACTGGCCCCAATTCGGATTCCAGTTTGTGCCTGCAACATTGGTATAAGCATCGCTGAAAAGTGAAATAACATCGGCTGCATTTCTTGCAGGTGGCGTTGGAGCCGCAGTAGTTGGATCAGAAAGCGCTGCGATTACATTTACGGTTAAAGTACCGGCGGCAGTTATCGTTCCAAGGTTACCTGTAATATTTGTTGAGCCTTGAGCAACAGCAAGACCAGAGCCAGTTGCGTCAATTGTAGCAATAGCTGTATTGGAACTTGTCCAGGTATAGTAAGCCCTTGCCGTTTGCATCGAACCTTCAGCACATACAGGATAGGTTGAAACGGTGCCGTTAGGGTTAAATGTTTCACCTATTGCTTTTGAGATTGTCTCCGTAGCAAATGCCGCAGTAGGGGTACCAAGTGTACCCCCCGGTACATTTTCATATTGTATGTCATCAACCCATATATTGTAAACACCCTCACCTGCACCTTCGGCAAAATGGAAAAGGCCGGTTTCCGCTGTTAATTTAGAGGCAACCGGAATAGGAATATAGTATTTTGTCCAGGCGGTACTTAAAGTAACACCATTACGTTCAACTGCATACACAGTCGTAACTGAATTATTTCCCAATCCAACTGCGTCCAGTTTAAATGCGGGGTTATCATTTTTAGCCCAAAAGGTTAACGCATTGTATGCAGATAAATTTGTTGGCGCTGCAGAAACTAATGCCCCGCCAGTGTAGCCAGCAGTTACAGGTATTTTAAGAGAAGATGTGCCAGAATGAGACTGCGTGTTATCAATTGAAAGGGTATTGATTGACCCTCCAAAAGCTGCAAAAGTTATCCCGGCGCCATAGTCGTCACCAAATACAATTAATTGGGCATTGGTTGCAGAAATAAAAAGCAGCGAGGCAAAAAACAAGAGGTAAATTTTTCTCATGAGTATATATTTTTATATTTAGAACTGGTAAAAAGACTTGTTGAAAAGTTTGTTGTGCATTTACAGAATTTCTCGAAAACGATCATCGCTTCAGTAATTGATACATAATCAAAACCTGACTGGAATGAAATTTCTATGGTCTGCATAAGCTCCTATTGGTTACTTGACACTTAGTTTGAGTTTTTATACTGCTTTTTCTACTTTTTTTAATTACAAGGGTACGAATAACCTCATCAAAACAACAAAAGAAAAATTTGGAGGCTATGGTGCGTGATTACTTTTAAAGTTCCGTCTGGCAATTTTTCTGTTTGTTCTATTATTGAGCGATACACCATTTTGATTTGTGGCAACGACATTTAAATTGTCAATGCCGCCTAAAGTGGAGTACTATTTACCAATTCCTGTTCCGTGACTTCATCGGTGTTTGCAATCCTTTTAAGATAGTATTTCATCATTGGCCCTGCAATTAAAATGGTAACAACGGTCATTACAACAATGCCTACAAATAATTGTTCATCTATTATGTTTGCCTGTAGTGCTGAAAGCCCAAGCACAATAGCAATTGAGCCCCTTGCGTTCATGCCGAAAGCTATTGCCATTGCTTCGTTCCGATTTAGGCCTCCAATCAAACTTCCAACCCCTGCCCCTATCAATTTTCCGATACATGCAGCTATTAAAATAATACTTACAATTCCAAAATTAAAATTGGTAATAAAGTTAATGCGTAAGCCTATGGAGGCAAAAAATAATGGGGCAATAATATATACGATAAACTGATGCAATACGTGTTGCGATAGCCTGGTAAAATATTTTGAATCGCCCACAGCAATGCCAATAAGAAAAGCACCAAATATGCCCCGTATACCCAGGTATTCCGTGAACACCGCCCCAAGAAAACAAAGGCATACACTTACGGTAATTACACCGTCAGGAGCTGTGAGGTATTTGTTGGCAAGCCATAGTAGTTTATCTATTATCCATCGGCCGATTGTCATAATAAAAATTACAAAAAGCAATATCATGGCAATGGATGTAAAAGAACCGTTTTCGCCTTTTGTATTAAGCATTTGCATAATAATGGAAAAAAGTATCCACCCTAAAAAATCATCAATCATTGCTGCAGTTAAAATAAGGCTGCCAATTCTTGATTTAAGGATATTAAGATCCATTAATACTTTTGCGATAACCGAGAGGGCGGTTATAGAAAGTGCTGTACCAAAAAACATTGCGGGTATTACAATATTTGTTTGGGGTGTTGCAAACAGGTAACCATTAAAAATCCATACCATGCTAAAGCCAACCATAAAAGGAACCAGCAACCCCATAATGCTTATCGCGGCACCCTGCTTAAACTGCAAGCGTACCTGTTTAATATCAACTTCAAGGCCCGCCACAAACATCAATAAAATGATTCCAATATTTGCCAACCCATCAAATGCAGCATTTGCCCTGGGTTGAGACAGGAATACATAATTGAAGATACCAGGGCTAAAATGCCCCAACAGTGATGGACCTAAAATGATACCTGCAAGTATTTCGCCAACAACAACTGGCTGTTTTAACTTACGAAATAGTTCGCCCAATAACCTTGAAAGAATAAGAATAATACTTATAAGTATAAGAAAGTGCAAAACTTCTTCTGAACTAAGTTTTGAAACCATGTTAGCTTGCTTTTTAATTGGTTGCGCTGCCAATGCAGACAATAGACAAACCTAAGATTTATTCTCAATTAGTTTTGGGATAATTTAATTCAACAAATTTATTTGGTTGCTTGAAAATGAAGGCTGAGATGAACCCGTAAGTACATCCGTTATTTAACGCAAAGATGCCGGAATAAACTTTATTTTAGCCAGGTACATTGCGGGTCCGCTTCGGTAAAAGCTGAATAGAATATCAAATCGTACAAGGGTGCGACGCAACGAAAGTGCCATTGAAATACCAGTGCCCGGCCCAAAATTAATCTCAACTTTACCCACAGTTATTATTTACTTGCCCCGCAATATTATTTACTACAATTTTGCCCACCACAATTAAAAGCATGAAACAAAAGCCCGTTCATAATGCGATGCTGCCTTACCTGGCCGGTAAACTGTTGCTGATAAACAAGCCGCTGCGCTGGACGTCGTTTGATGCAGTTAAAAAAGTTCGCATAGTTACAGGTGTGCTAAAAGTGGGCCATGCAGGTACGTTGGACCCGCTGGCTACCGGTTTGCTTATAGTTTGCACCGGTAAGTTTACAAAGAAAATAAATGAATATATGGGCATGGAAAAGGAGTATACGGGCACTTTTACACTGGGCGCCACCACACCCACTTACGATCTTGAAAGCGAGCCTGAGAATGTACGAAGCACCGAACACCTTAGTCCAGAAATAATATATGCTGCAACCGAACAATTTACAGGCGCCATTATGCAGATGCCCCCGGTATTTTCGGCTATTAAAAAAGATGGTAAACGGTTTTACGAACTTGCCCGCAAAGGGGAGGAGGTTAGAACAGAATTGCGCCCGGTAAGTATTAAAGTATTCGAAATAACAAAAATTGAACTACCTGTTGTTCACTTCAGGGTGGTGTGCAGCACCGGCACCTATATACGCAGCCTGGCATTTGATTTTGGAAAAGCACTTGAAACAGGCGGCTATCTAAGCAGTTTATGCCGAACAAGAATCGGTGAATTTCTTTTGCCAGATGCTCTTTCGCCTGAGGATTTTGAAAAGAATATTACCGCATTAAAAGCGCAAACAGAACCTCAATAGTACCGTGCGAATAAAAGATTATTTATTCTTTTATTTTGAGCCCGCCTTTATTACTACTATTAAGCTTTGCTTGCGTCGCACTCTTGTACGTTCGGCATTTTATTCAACTTTTACCGCATTAATTTTATCGAGGTGAGATTGAATGATGGGCAACGATGCCGAGGCAAATCCACGTACATTGTTATCCATTAATTCTGTAGCCTTTGCAAATTCTTTTACATCTCTCTGATGGTCAATTTTCATCATGGAGCAAAATAATTTATCAAAATTTTTCCCTTCTTTTCCATTAAGGTCTTCAAAGCCATGCTGCTTTTGAGCACTTAGTTCGGCTGGTAATGTTATATGCCTGCCGGCAGCAAGTTTTTTTATTTTGGCTAACAACATTGCCTGGTCTTTAACCATAAGTCTGCCATAATTTCTTATTTCCTCCGTAGTTCCTTTTTGTACGGCAAGTTCACCTTCTTTGTAATCCATCATTCTTGCATCTGCAGCTTGCACGAGAAAGTCGGCTACATCTTCGTTTATTAAACCCTTTTCAGCATTCGCATCATTTATTTTATCTGCGGTTTTTACACTATCTGTTTTTGTTGACCTGCAGCTAAAGTTTGTAATGGCAAAAATGCAGCAAAGCAGTATTGGTATTTTTTTCATAACGATGGGATATTAGTATAGTTATTATAAACACAATGGCTAATAATCATGCCATTAATATTACAAGAAATAAATAATGCTGATAGTCAGTAATACGGTGTGGAATAATACGGGTAGCAAGGAAAAATATACTCACTTCTCGCTTTTGATTTTTAGGTTATGCATGCAACTGTTTTTAGAATAAAATTAATTTGTATGGTCAGCCTTTTGTTTGAAACAGCCCGGCAGTTAAAGATTAGGTCCTGTGGGTGACCTTAGCCTAAATTCAACCACGGAATTGGTTTATTATATATCTTGCCTGGCGACATTCCATTTGTCAGTTTGCAAAATTCAGGTATTAAAAACAAGAATCAGTCTATGTAACGATTACTGAAACAACCGGCTATAAATATTGCCTGTTGGTTTCTGCATGCAGTTTGTTTTCGATATGCCTATCAGGCTCAAAACAAATTACCGCTATCGGAAAATAAAAGCAGAGGCTTACTCACGAATTTATTAATGCAAACGGAACGACCACAATTTAAATAATTTGGTTGCATTTCAAATTTTCATTAAAATTAAAGATCATAATTTAGGATGACTACAAATAGCCAAAAATCTACTATAATAATATATGATTCAGCAGTACAGTCCGCTGCGCTTAAATCTCTGCACGGCAATGCCCGTTTTAAAAATATTTCAACAAGTACGCCGGGAAAGAAAAAAAGATAAATAGCTTTCCATTTCAAAAATCCGCCATATAGCCATGACGCCAGTAAGAATAGAGAAGTTAACCAGAGTATTGAATAACCGGCAGGCAAACCTTACGGTTGTAATGGAAAATGTAGAAGATCCCCGCAACATTTCTGCGGTCATGCGCACCTGCGATGCTGTGGGCATTCAGGACATATATATACTTAACACAAAAATTGCCAGGCATAGAAAATGGGGTTTTAAAAGTGGCAGCAGTGCAACAAAATGGCTTACTGCCCATCAATATGATAATATAAATGAGTGTTTTGAAGCTTTGAGAAAAAACTATAATCATATTTTCACTACCCAGCTTGGTGCAGGTGCAATAAGCTTATACGATATTGATTTCTCGGGCAGTGTGGCACTTGTATTTGGCAATGAGCATGACGGCGTAAGTGAAGAGGTTTGCGCTCTTGCAGATGGTAATTTTATTATACCTCAAATGGGAATTATACAGAGCCTAAATATTTCCGTTGCCTGTGCTGTAAGTATTTATGAAGCATATCGCCAAAAAAAATCTGCGGGTCATTATAGTAATCCCTCGCTGCCATTGGAGAGACGCACAGCATTGATGCAGGAGTGGAGCTTAAACAGAAAAAATGAGGGAGAAGAATAGGTTCATTGCTGCTCCAGTGTTGATGTGCATTGAGGTGTACAAGCGTGCGACGCAACGAACGATCAATTGAAATACGAAAGCCCGGCTCAAAAAAAATTAACTGTCGCCCTGTTTACCGGATATAAGTCTGTCTTCGGCCTCGGCCTTAAGGTGGTTAATGCTAACGTTTAATTCGTACCCAATAAGTAGTACCAATGAGTTGATAAAGATGAGTAGCATGATCATTAACACAGTTCCGATAGAGCCATAAAATTTACTGTAGGTGGAGAAATTTTGCGCCCAGATGGAGAAAAGATAAGTAGCTAAAATCATTAAAAACGTGGCGAAAATGGCACCGGGCGTTAATAATTTCCAGCGCTTATGAACGGTGGGTGCATACTTATAAATAAATGCAATGCTATAAAGGAAGAGTATAGGAATAATGATCCAGCGCAGTGACTGTATCCATATTCTTGCGCTGCTGCTTTGTATGTCTAGCTTTGCCATAATGCTGTTAAACAAAACGCCCTGACCGGCAGAAATTAATGCAGTTCCAAGAATGAGCAACACCATAATAACCGTGAGTTTAATGGCACGGATACGTTTTTTTATAAAATTGGTCTGGGCTTTTACAACAAGCGAACGATCGAAGCTTCTTATAATACCCATCATAGCATTGGATGCGTAGAATATGGCAAGTACAAAACCAACAGAAAGCAGGCCATTTTTTGGTTTATTAAAAAAATCGTCTAGAAAACCGGTTACCAGCTTTTGCGTATCGGTGTTGGGCGAAATATCGGCAATTACCCTTAACAGTTCTGAGTGTATCCCCTTGGCAACAGGCAGGTAAGGTATCAATGTAAACAGGAACAAGCTGGCGGCGGGTATTGCCATTACTACATTGAACGATATAGCGGCAGCACGTACATTTAGGCCTTCGCGCTGTATCTGCTTTACAAAAAATATAAATACATCATAAAGCGGCAACCCATAAAACCCGGGAGGCTTTATTTTTTTGCTGCGCTCTCTTAAAAAGTCTACGGGCTTCGAAGTAAATATGATGCGCTCCAGTTTCGTCAATGTTTATTGTTTTTGCTTTTTTGCCATAAGTTCATTCAGTGCTTTTTGGTATTCCTTCGCATAACGGTCGTGTTCTGCAAAGTTGTTGCTGAAATGCGAATATCCACTAAAGTCGCTGGTGGCCACAAAAAAAAGGAAATCAGTTTTTGGGGCATTAATCACGGCATCCAAAGTATTTTGCGATGGTGTACAAACCGGCCCAGGCGGCAACCCTTTATTAAGGTAAGTATTATATGGCGACACTACTTTAAGTTGATAATAATATATTCTTTTAATGCTGAAATCTTTTAGTGCATATTTTATGGTGGGGTCTGCTGCGAGCGGCATACCCAAGTGCATGCGGTTTATATAAACACTTGCAATTTTTCCCTTATCATCATTTTTATTTGTTTCTTCTTCTACAATTGACGCAATAATATAAACCTGTTCGCTGGTTAGTCCCGCCGCCGCCGTTTTTTCCAGACGGTTATTTTTATTCCAGAAATTCTCACGCTCAGTTTGCAGGCGTTTTAGAATGGCCGGCAGCGGTGTGGTCCATTTGATAAGGTAAGTATCTGGTATTATAAAAGTAAATAGTGTATTGGTATCTGCACCCAATTTTATCAGGGAATCGTTGCTATTTAAAAATTGAGCGGCAACGGCAGAATCAATTGAAAAATTTTTGGCCAGCAGTTTCGCCAGATCTTCCTTAATGCGCAGTTTGTTAATCACCAATTTCACTGGCGATTGTGTATTATTACGTAGTGTGCGCACAATGTCATAAATACTTTCGCCTTTTTTTATCTCGAACCGTCCGGGTTTTAACCGGTCCCAAACACCCGCCTGCAATGCCACGAAGTTAAAAACAGTTCTGCCGCCAATAATTGCTGAAAGCTGCTCCTGCACCTGTTCTTTAATATCGCCGTCGTTCTTAATATACAGGTATTTGTTCTTTGTTTCAAAGATGGTGGCGGATGCAAAAATTAACCAGGCGAAAATGATCGCCACTGCCACTATTGAAACTACCACATACAATAATTGTTTTTTCATTTCACCCCAAAATAACAAAAAAAGAAAGCTATACCGCAAACACAATTTTTAACTGGCTCGTTAATATTTTATAACAATTTTTTTTGAACCTGGCATCAGAGCTTTTAGCATCTCCTGTTGCGTCGCACGCTTGTACTGACGGTAATTCTATTGAACAGGAAAACAAACCACTAAGGCACAAAAGCTCGAAAGATCACTAAAGCTTTGTGCAACTCTGTGACTTTGTGTCTTTGTGGTTCAAAGTCTCTACCTATTTAATGATGGTTATGTGTGATTCAATGCACGGAAATTTAGTTAAGTATCAACTGCATATAGGTAACGGTGATAGGCTGTTGTTCCCCCGTGAACAGAAAGTACAAGAGTGCGACGCAAGGAACGGTGAAAAGGGAAATAAAAGCCGGGCCCAAAGAATTGATGTTTTTATTATTGGAAAGTTGGTGTAAGGTTTGCGATGCTAACAATTGGCAGTTATATTCCACCATTGGTAATTGTAGCGGACTAAGCGGTTATTGGTTTATAAATATTCTGCTATATTTTTGCACAATATTCAAAAAAAAAACAAATTATGAAATTTAAGAGTATCTTTTTTACGCTAACCTTTTCTGTGTTGATTTTATCGCTTGTCAAGGCGCAGAGTACCGATGAAATATTAGCCAAATACATAGAAGCAAAGGGTGGCGCCGATAAAATAAAGGCCATCAACAATGTGGTAATGAAAGGCTATGTAAGCCAGGGAGGACAAAAAATACCTCTTAATATTACCGTAGTGAACAATAAGGCTTTGCGCGTTGAGTTTTCCTTTAACGGACTTACCGGATACCAGATAATTACCGATAAAGAAGGATGGAATTTTAATCCTTTTGCGGGTCAGACAAAAGCGGAAGCTATGACGGCAGACGATGTTCTCAAAAGCCAGGATCAGTTAGATGTGCAGGATGACCTTTTAGATTATGCTGCAAAGGGAACTACTTTGGAAAACCTTGGTACCGATGAGGTAGAAGGAACAGACTGCTATAAGCTTAAACTCACTTTGAAATCAGGAAAGGAAAAGACTTATTTTATAAACACTGAAGATAATATGCTGGTTAAGGTTTCTGAAAAGATAACCGTTAACGGACAGCAGATGGAGAGCGCAAGTCTGTTTTCCAACTATAAAAAAGTTGGAGATGGTGTCTTGTTTCCTTATACACAATCTAACTCCCTGCAAGGACAAATTGATTTTGATACGGTTGAGGTAAACCAGGCGATCGATGAATCAATTTTTAAGCCTAAGCAGTAAGATAAAAGAACTGCGAAGCCCTGCCGAGTTGCAGGGCTTTTTTTATTAGCAATTAAAACAAATAGTTATGAGAAAGTTCATGATCTTAATCTCAATTATTGCATCGGGTTCTGTTTATGCACAAATTAACTCTTCCACTTTTGGCATGATGGAAGCAAGGGTTATGGGGCCAGGTACAATGAGCGGAAGAATTTCTGCAATACAGGGTGTAAACGACGAGCCACGAATAATATATGTTGGTACAGCCGGTGGAGGTGTTTGGAAAACGACCAATGCCGGAGCCTCCTTTAAACCTTTGTTTGATAAATATTGCCAAAGTATTGGCGCGGTTGCAGTTGATCAGAAAAACCCCAAAGTAGTTTTTGTAGGCACCGGGGAAAGCAATATGCGTAACTCCGTTTCTATAGGTGATGGCCTGTATAAAAGTTCTGATGCAGGAGACAACTGGACTAAAGTTGGTCTCGACAGTACGGAGCATATTGCCAGAATTGCAATTGACCCGAATAACAGCAATAATATTTATGTTGCAGCACCAGGCCCGCTTTGGAGCGACAGCAAACACCGTGGTCTTTATAAGTCAGGCGACGGTGGTAAAACCTGGGATAAAATTTTGTACATAAATGAAAAAGCAGGTTGTGCAGAAGTTGTAATAGATCCTTCCAATTCCAAAATAATCTATGCTTCTACCTGGGAGTTCCGCCGTCTGCCATATGCGTTTAACAGCGGAGGAAACGGTAGCGGAATGTATAAAAGTACCGATGGCGGTAAAACCTGGAAAGAACTTACCAACGGCTTACCTGCAAAACCATTTGGACGTATTGCTTTTAACTTAGCACCCTCTGAACCAAATAAACTGGTGGCAATAGTAGAAAGCAACAACACGGGTTTGTTTATTAGTGAAGATGGCGGCGAAACCTGGAAATCGCAGAGTGCTATATTGAATGTTGTAGCCCGTCCATTTTATTTCAGTACAATAGCTGTTGATCCAAAAGATCCGCAAAGAGTTTACAGACCTGCGTATGAATTTTCTTATTCAGATGATGGAGGTCATTCCTTTGCCACAGCCAGTACAGAAGGAGGCTGGATACACAGCGATATGCATGCGTTTTGGATAAACCCTGCCAATACCAGCCAGATGTACGTGGGTACTGATGGTGGAATGTACATGAGCCTAGATCGTGGCGCAACATGGATGTTTTTACCAGGCTTGCCGGTGGGGCAATTTTATCATGTGGCCATGGACAATCAAAAGCCCTATTACCGCCTGTATGGCGGTTTGCAGGATAATGGAAGCTGGGTTGCACCTTCGTCCTATCCTGGTGGCGTTACCAACGCAAAGTGGGAATCTATTTTTGGTGGTGATGGTTTTTGGACCGTTCCGGATTTAACCGATCCTGATATTGCCTATGCAGAAGCGCAGGGTGGCAGTGCCGGCCGTGTGCAGTTGAGCACTTTTAAGAATACTGATATTCAACCCAAACAGACTGATGCGGAAGACAAGCTACGGTGGAACTGGAACACCCCGCTTGTAACCGGAGAAAAGAATCCAAAAGATCTTTATATGGCTGCGCAATATCTTTATAAGAGTACAGATCAGGGCCGCAACTGGACAAGGATATCCGGCGATCTGACTACAAACGATAAGAAAAAACAGGAACAGGAAAAAAGTGGCGGTCTTAGTGCCGACAATACTGCTGCAGAAAACCATTGCACCATTTTTACGGTTGCAGAATCGCCGTTAGATGAAAATGTTATTTGGGTTGGTACGGATGATGGAAATATTCAATATACCGCCGATGCTGGTAAAAACTGGACCAATGTATCCGCCAACTACGCCGCTTCTGGTATCCCCGCCGGTACCTGGGTTAGCAGTTTAGAACCAAGCCGTTTTGATAAAAACCTGGTGTATGCAACATTAGAGAACCACATGTACGGCGACCATAAAACCTATGCTGCCATGAGCAAAGACATGGGACAAACCTGGACCATGTTTAAAAGCAGTGAGTTTACCGGCTTCGCCCATAAAATAAAAGAAGACAATGTAAACAGCAACCTGCTTTTCCTGGGAACAGAAATGGGTTTGTTTGCAAGTGTAGATGGTGGCGCAAGCTGGTTCCGTATGAAAAATAATATACCCTGGTATGCAATGGTAAGAGATATTAAAATTCATCCGGTAACCAACGACCTGGTAATTGCGACCCATGGCCGCGGGATCATTATTACGGACGACATAAGCCCGATGCGTACGTTAACACCGGCGATTGCAAAGCAGGATGTTTATATTTTTCCACAGCCGGATATGCTTTTGCGGAATGGAATTCTTGGCGGCGCATCCTTTCCGCCGCAAGGCGGATGGGTTGGTGGCAACGCCCCCGATCTTAGCCCTATACAGTATTACCTTAAAGACCGCGTTACTGCCGGCGAAGCAAAAATTGATATTCTGGATAAAGACGGCAAACTGGTTCAAACCATGCCTGCTGGCAAACGCAAAGGTCTTAATAAAGTTTACTGGAATATGCGTATAACGCCACCAAAAGTAGCTGGCGGTGGCTCAAAGATAGACCAGAGTGGGTTTGTGGCCCCCATGGTTTTGCCGGGTACCTATACCATCAAACTTACGGTGGGGAATAAGGAGTATATCTCCCAAGTAAATATGGTACACAATGACAGCAACAAAGACCTTACCGTTCAAGGCCAGCAGGATCTTTACAATAATGCGATGAAACTTTTCAACGCCCACGAAAGACTTGCTGCTATGGTTGGGGATGTTAGCACTAAACTCACTTTACTTAAAGCGGCATCAGAAAAAGCAAAAGATGCAAAAACCAAAAAGATGGCCGCTGATTACTGGACTAAATTAGAAGATTTCAGAGGCACGCTTTTACCAACAAAAGCAACGTCCATTTTTTCTGATGAAAAACGTTTGCGCGAAGAGATAACTGAAACCTATGTTGCCCTTTGTTACCAGGAAGCTGCACCAAGTAACCTTCAGGTGCAAAGTGTAACAAGGCTGCTAACTAAGTTAAGCGAAGCCGAGCAAAAGAAAACCACGTTAATGCAGGAAATAGACAGTAAACTAAAAAGCCGTTTACAAAAAGAAGGTTTTAATTTAAATGCAAAAAATACAAATAGCAATGATGGGCCCGGCGCCAGTGGTACTATGACGCTTCCGTTGCGTCGCACATTTCAGGGCTTTGTTTTCTAATGAGCATTTGCGATGAACAAAATCATTGGCAGACAGTAAAATATTTATTAGTTAAATAGTAAAATAGAGTTTATAAAAAAGAGGCTGCAAATTTTTGCAGCTTCTTTTTTTCTTACTGTTTGCCCCATTAAAAGTGCAATAAATAATTGTACCAACCGCATAGTGCCCAACAGCGAAGAGAACGTACAAGTGAGTGACACAACAAAAGTTTAATAGTAGCAACAGCGCCTGGTACAAAATAAAAGTAAAAGGTAGTTGTTACTGTTTCAAAATTTTTAAAAACTCAATCCACGGCCCAACTTCTTCTTTGTATTGCTTTGACATTACTCTTGCAATTTGCGAAATATGGTTAAGATCATGAACCACCCAGGTTGCAATCAACTGCGATAAAGTAACTAGGCCGAATGCAGGGTGAATGCCTGTTTTTTGCAAATCACTTTCAGAAATATTTAGCGCCTGCAATTTTTTAATATTCGCAAATCGTAATTGCCTTAATTCTTCCAGCAGTTCTTGCAGGGTTTTTTCGTTATTTGTTTCAGCCTGTGCAAACCTGTTAAATGGTGTAAAATTTTTATCTGCTGTGGTTGATAATATTAGCGCAGTTCTTACCATCCAGTCCGTTTTTTCTCCATGAATTAAATGGCCAATAACATCAAACACAGCCCATGTTTCGCCGCCTTCGTTGTTTAGTACCCAGTCAGCAGAAAGATTTTCAAGTAGTACAGAAAGCACTGTGGGCGTGCGTTCCAGCATTTCAATTGATTTGTTAAGTGAAAAATTCATGCTGTTTTTTTTATCTGATAAATTTAGTTGTTTTCAGGCTTAGTGGT